>JABMQB010000930.1 GCA_013203525.1 Mariniphaga sp. | reverse complement strand
TTGGGGAAGAGGGATTAGTATGGAAGGTTCGGCTCCTGATGAGTGGATTAATTTTAATTACAATGAAGTTAGCCCCGATTTTATTGATACATACGATATTCAACTGCTTGAAGGCCGCTTTTTTTCAGAAAAGCAAAAGTCGGACGAGAAGGCTGTTGTAATCAACGAGGCCGGAGCAAGGATTTTTGGTGCTGAATCAGCTATTGGTAAACGATTAAAAGTTAACGATGAGTGGCATAATATTATTGGAGTAATAAAAGATTTTCATTGCAATTCAGTAATGTGGAGTATTGACTCATACATTATGTTATACCATCGGGGCGATATTCAGAATGGTAATGAATATACCTTCAAACTTGATGGATCAGATAATCAAACGGCACTGGCAGGCCTTGATAATCTTTTCAAGGAAAGTTTTCCAAATTCGATTTTCCTTATCAATTATTACGACGATAGGGTTTTTATGGAAGATATCAGAATTTGGCAAAGCGTAGGGAAAACATTTGTATTTTTTACAGTTCTCGCAATCCTTATTGCAGCTATGGGATTATTTGGGATGGTTGCTTATACAACTCGTAAACGTATAAAAGAGATTGGCATTAGAAGGGTGCAGGGAGCAAAATCTTCAGATATATTTTTACTGGTAGTAAAAGAATTTTTCTTCATGCTTCTCATCGCTAATGTATTTGTATTGCCAATCCCATATATTCTGAAAAATACAACTCCCGGAAATTATAAATATCAAATGGAATCGTGGGAGTTTGTTGCCATTATTGCATTTTCATTAATAATAGCAATTTTAGCAAGTAGCTATGAAGCATTAAAAGCAGCCAACCTGAATCCGGTTAAATCGTTGAGGTATGAGTAAAACACCGTCTTTGTTTACCCTCTAACTCCCCAAGGGGAGAACCAACAAAGACTATCAATAAGAATTAGATGGATGAATTGAATAAAAATATGTATTATGGGGCTACGGTGCAGACCTTAAAAAAAGCTAAACTGTTAAGGTCGAGGATGACAGTTGCTGAGTCGTTACTTTGGGAAAGATTGAAAGGTAAACAAATTCTAGGATTACGATTTAGAAGACAACACCCAATAAATATTTATATTGTAGACTTTTATTGCCATGAATATAAACTTGTAATTGAGCTAGATGGGGAAATTCATAAATCTCAGATTGAATATGATAAAGAACGAACTGGTAATATGGAAATGTATGGATTGAAAGTTATAAGATTTAACAATTCTGAGGTTGAGAAAAATCTTAAAGGAATTGTTATTAAAATTACAAAAATTATTTTGAAAATGCAGCAAAAAAAGTCCCCACTTGGGGGGATTTAGGGGGTAGAAAATTAGCAAATTTGAATCCCGATTTTCTTATATACTGAATCAGGCATTTATAAATTCTTTTTAGGCGACCATTTAAGTATAACAAAGAACAGGAATAACATAAACGGAAGATTGATAAGTAATAAGGTTTTCCATCCAAAAGCAAAAATAAACCATCCGGCCGAAAGTGAAGCTACAGCCTGCGATCCAAAAATTACAAAATCATTAACGGCTTGTACTTTAAAACGTTCACTTGGTTTGTATGATTGGGGTAATAATGTTGTAGCTCCGATAAAAAGGAAATTCCATCCAATTCCTAAAAGTATAAGTGATACCCAATAGTTTACAACATCCTTTCCTGCAAAAGCTATTACAATACAAATTACGTAGGCAATTAAACCAGCAATCATCATCCTCGAAACTCCTATTTTGCGAATAATCCAGGCTGTAATTAAAGAGGGTAAAAACATGGCAACAATATGGCTTTGAATAACCCATTTGGTATGGCTTAATGAATGTCCATCCATAAAATGCATACTAACTGGAGTTGCGGTCATAATAAAACTCATTACTGCATAACCAACCGTAGCACTTAATATTGCAACCCAAAACACAGGTTGTTTAAAAATTTCTGAAAGAGGACGTTGAAAATCTTCAATACTTTCTTTTTGAATAACAGGATTTTTAAATCCAATTAAAAAGAATAATCCTATTGCAAATAATCCAGCCAGTAAAATAAACGATCCGGCAAACTCAACGCTTAACAGATCTTTACCCAGCATGGCTACTTCCGGTCCCAAAAATGCTGCAGCAATTCCACCAACCAGTACCATTGATGCAGCTTTTGGTAGAAGATTTTCACTAACACTTTCCATTGCTGCAAATCGAAATTGCATTACACCTGAATAAGTAAACCCAAAAAGGAAAGTACTGATACAAAAAAGGTAGAAATTGGAAATGTATATGGAATAACTGGTTAAAAGCGCAACAAATATTGACAAAATTCCTAAGATAAAAAACGACTTTCTTCGTCCTATGGTTTTCATTAATAAAGTAACCGGAGGAATTGTAACTGCTGTTCCAACTACAATACTTGCTACCGGAAGAGTTGCCAGATTTTCAAGAGGAGCAAGTTTTGATCCGATTAGCCCACCTACAAAAACAACTGTTGAACTAACTGATAAAAGTAATGCCTGGGCAATTGTAAGCAACCAAACATTGCGCGGAAGACTTTTCATTTTTTGATTTAAATTCGTATAACTTATGAACCAGTTTCATAAATACAATAATTAAATCAAATTGTTCATTTATGGATTTGTGGCAATGTAGTATAAATGAATGTTATAATCTGTAGTTTTTATCCTGATAATATTTAAATCCCAAATATTAATGTTTAGATAATTTTTTCAATTCCATTTTTTATTCTTGAAATGGTTTCCTCTTTACCAAGTATTTCACAAATTACAAAAAGGTCTGGCCCTATGTTGCCACCAACCAAACATAATCTGAGTGGATTCATTACAATACCAAAGCCCCATTCCTTTTCATTCATGAAAGAGGAGAAAGATTCTTTTATTGCATTCGCACTCCAATTTTCAATTGATTCAAAAAGATCAGCAATGGATGAAAGTTTTTTCGGGGTATCTTCTTTCCACCGTTTTTTTACAGATTTTTCATCGTATGATGTTGGTGCTTCAAAAAAGTAATTTCCCTGTTCCCAGATATCTGAAACAAATTCGCAACGTTCTTTTATTTCAGTTACTACTTTTAATATTTTTTCATCAGAGGATGAAATACTTTTTTCAATTAAAAGAGGTTTAAAAAGTTCAGCTAATTCAGAATCTGGTTTTTGTTGAAAATAGTGTTTATTATACCACTTTGCTTTTTCAGGATCGAACCTTGAGCCTGCTTTTACAATTCGTTCCAATGAAAATGATTTAATTAATTCATCCATTGAAAAAATTTCCTGTTCAGTACCCGGACTCCATCCAAGCATTGCCAGCATGTTTATAAATGCTTCCGGGAAATATCCATCTTCTTTATAACTTCTTGATATTAAATCCGTTTTTGGATCTTTCCAGGCAAGTGGAAAAACCGGAAATCCCATTTTATCGCCATCTCGTTTGCTAAGTTTACCCTTGCCCTGTGGTTTTAGGGTAAGTGGCATATGAGCAAACCTGGGTTTAGTATCTTCCCATCCCAAAGCCCGGTATAATAATACATGGAGTGGTAACGATGGCAACCATTCTTCACCACGAATTACCTGGGTAATTTTCATAAGGTGGTCGTCTACTACATTTGCCAAATGGTATGTTGGCATTCCACCCGATTTAAAAATTACCTTGTCGTCAAGCTGATTGGTATTAAAGGTTACACTACCCCGTACAACATCAACCTCAGTAACATTAGTATTTTCAGGCATTTTAAAGCGGACAACAAATGATTCTCCCGATTCTATTTTAGCCTTAACTTCGTTTTCTGAAAGTGTAAGTGAATTATTCAGATTACCCCGGTTTTCAATTCCGTATGCAAAAACCTGTTTGTTTTGTTCAGCTTCTGTACGTAATTGATCTAGTTTTTCGGGGGTATCGAAAGAATAATATGCCCAACCATCGGCAATTAATTTATCGGCATATTCTTTATAAATGTCCTTACGTTCACTTTGACGATAGGGTCCATAATTTCCTCCAAAACCAGGTCCTTCATCTGGTACCAATCCACACCATTTTAGGCTTCTAACAATGTAATCCTCTGCTTCTTCCACATACCGGTTTTGATCAGTATCTTCGATTCGCAGGATAAAATCACCCTCGTTTTTTTTAGCAAACAGGTAATTAAATAAAGCTGTCCTTAATCCACCAATATGCAAAGGACCCGTAGGGCTTGGTGCAAAACGCACTCGTACTTTTTTATCGCTCATCGCTCACTTTTTGAATTTGCTGCAAAGATAAAAGAAAATAAAGATTGATTGGCAGAAGGATTGAATGATTGAGAAATTGAAAAAAACTTCTACATCTTTTCTGTCTTTTATCACAGTTTAATTCTTTCTCTTTTTCTTTTTTTGTATAGAAGTTTGGTTATGGAAATAATAATGTTTTAAGATTCAAAAGATGTACGGTAAAGTAAAACAAGACCTTCAAAAAACACTTGGGGAACTAAAAGAACAGGGATTATTTAAATCTGAGAGAATTATTACTTCATCTCAAAGTTCTGAGATAAATGTTTCTTCTGGAGAAACGGTTTTAAATTTTTGTGCCAATAACTACTTGGGTTTAGCCAACAATCCGGAAGTAGTAAAAGCGGCTCAGGATATTATGAACGATTGGGGTTTTGGATTATCATCGGTACGTTTTATTTGCGGGACTCAACAAATTCATAAAGATTTGGAGGAAAAGGTTTCAGAGTTTTTAGGAACCGAGGATACCATTTTATATTGCGCTTGTTTTGATGCTAATGGGGGAGTATTTGAACCCTTACTTGGTCCAGATAGTGCAATAATTTCGGATGAATTAAATCATGCTTCAATTATTGATGGAGTGCGGTTATGCAAAGCACAGCGTTTCCGATACAAACATTCCAATATGGAAGAATTAGAAAAATGCCTTCAGGAATCACAAGGTGCCAAATACAGGATTATAGTAACAGATGGCGTTTTTTCAATGGATGGAGATATTGTAAAATTACCGGAGATTGTTGCATTAGCCGATAAATACGATGCACTTGTAATGGTCGATGATTCACATGCTACCGGCTACATTGGAAAAACCGGACGTGGCACTGCCGAACATTATGATTTACTTGGGAAGATTGATATTATAACAACCACATTTGGAAAAGCCATGGGAGGTGGAAACGGAGGTTGTACATCCGGGCGTAAAGAGATTATTGAAATGCTAAGACAGCGTTCCCGTCCTTATTTGTTCTCAAATACTTTGGCGCCGGCAACAGTTGGGGCTACTTTAAAAGTTATTGAAATGCTTACAGGATCGGATGATTTACCATCAAAAACCATGGCAAATGCCGATCGGTTCCGTTCAAAAATGGAAGCAGCAGGTTTTGACCTGGTAAAAGGCGATACAGCCATTGTACCTGTTATGATATACAACGAACTACTTGCAGTTAAATTTGCCGATGAACTTTTAAAGGAAGGTGTTTACGTTATCGGGTTTTGTTATCCTGTGGTTCCTAAAGGGAAAGCCCGGATTAGGGTTCAGCTATCAGCAGCACACACTTTCGAACAGATAGATAAAGCGGTGGATGCATTTATAAAATGTGGCAAGGAATTGGGAATTATTTGATTTGTCACCCTAAGCTTATCGAAGGGTGTAATCGGAGCCAAAATCATCCTTCGATAAGATCAGGATGACTTATTCTTTA
This sequence comes from Mariniphaga sp., assembly GCA_013203525.1. Classification (GTDB taxonomy): domain Bacteria; phylum Bacteroidota; class Bacteroidia; order Bacteroidales; family Prolixibacteraceae; genus JABMQB01. Next base: position 1,585 of record JABMQB010000930.1, on the reverse strand, counting down.
AATTTATTCATTCTTTTTTTGATACAAAAACGCAAATAATCTATTGATTTTATCAATACGTGTATTTTCAGTTTTTGCCAATATAACTGAATCGATTAAATATTTTCTTGTTGACGGAGAAAGTTGATCAAAAACAACTTTGGTTTTTGGTTCGTTTTCAAGCAACCAAAGAAGATCTTCAGGCATTTCCGGATCTCTCGAATCCATATCCAGTTCAAGTTTTACAAGTATCGTATCACCATCACCTTTCCCGATAGCTTCCCTAATCTCCTTTCTTACATGTACCCAATGTGTGTCATTACCTTTTGGGGCAAGGCTTGTGCGGTATTTGTATCCATCAAACCAGGCATAAACTCTAACCGATGCTCGAGTGCCAAACTCTTTTTTTCCATCGTATGGAATATCAACATAAAATCCACCCTTGGCGAATTGATATAAAAAAGCTTCAAATTCCCAGGTTTTACTCATTACTTTTTTTTTTAATAAAATCCAGGTTTCGTTTTAAACCATTATAGCCAGTTCGTTTCACAGCTGAATTTCGAAATAATTCATTAAATAAAGAGCGATCGATGTTGTGCCAATCATCTTTTTTTAATGGTAATAATTTTGGATGAGGTTTAAAGGATGGCTCATCATGCGGATTCGATTTTAAGTTCCAGGGGCAAACATCCTGGCAAATGTCGCAACCAAATATCCGGTTTTCAAATTTGCCTTTTAGATTTTGATCCTGTTCTCCTTTTAATTCAATGGTTTGATATGAAATACATTTTCGGGCATCAACTATTCTATCAGCAACAATAGCTTTTGTTGGACAGGCATCAATACATTTTGTGCAAGTTCCACAATGATCTCGTACTTCTTTTATTTCGTCAAATGGTAGTTCCCTATCAAGGATTAATTCACCAATAAAAAAGAAACTACCATGTTCAACCGAAATCAGGTTACTGTTTTTTCCTATCCATCCCAAACCGGCTTTTTTTGCCCAGGCACGTTCAAGTACCGGTGCTGAATCAACAAATGGACGACCTTTACATGGAGCAATTTCGTCCTGAATAAATGCGAGTAGTTTTCTGAGTTTATCTTTTAATACAAAATGATAATCGATACCAAAAGCATATTTTGATAAAACCGGAGCTTCCGGATCGTTCTGTGTTTTATTTGGAAAATAATTTTGAAGTACAACAATAATGGTTTTTGCATTTTCAAACAGTAATTCCGGATTCAGTCGTTTTTCAATATTTTGGTTCATATAGCTCATTTCACCGTGCATTCCGTTATTCAGCCACCTTTCAAAATTAGATTTTTCTTCAGAAAGATTTTCAATGGGAATTATAGCACAATCCAGAAATCCAAGGTCATTTGATTTAGTTTTTATGAGGGTCGATATTTCAGCATCAGTTTTTTTCAATTCTAATAGTTAAATAATATAATCTCGTATAAATATAATTGTTTATCATTCCAATTTCTTTTACGAACGTACAAAATCTGTTTTTTAAAAATAACCGGCAAACCAAAATTTTTCTAAAGGATATTTTATAAAAAACTATGTTGAATAAATTTTAATTAGTTTTATCCTGATTAAACT
>JABMQB010000929.1 GCA_013203525.1 Mariniphaga sp. | reverse complement strand
CTATAGTCTTGTGTTTTATATTTTTCTTTATTTTTTTTCCATTCATTCATACAATCCTCCAAACAATCAAAGAATGATACAAAATAAGTTGAACTAAAGTCTTGTACAAATCTTTTGAATTCTAATGGTGAAATCTTTTTATTTAATTCGAATGGATCAACATTGGCCCAAAACGCCAAATTTGAAATTAATGTACTGCTACTACCCAATCCTCATTCAGGTGAGAAACCTAAATTATTTTTTACTGAAAAGGAGTTTTCGCCAGAAAGAAAATCCGGATTTAATTCTTTGGCTGCAACAAACAAATTCCGCAAATATCCATTGTTTTCATTTCCTGAAATACTTTTTATAGTAAAAATCCACGCCCAAAGGACGTGGCTTTAGGATAACCCCTATAAGGGGATAAAAATACCTTTACCCTCACAAAGGATAAAAGCGTGTTGTTTCCACTCATTATTATTACTATTTTTCTTCTCGTTTATCTTTTTTCTCTTGATACTTGACATACCTTTTTATCATCTCTGTATCTAATCCAACAGTATCAACACAGTAGCCTTTAGACCACAAATGATTACCCCAGTAAGGTTTTTCTTTTAGATGCTTGAACTTATTAAATACCCGAATTGCCGTGCGCCCTTTAAGAATCCCCAGCAAATCAGATATTGAAACTTTGGGCGGGACCATGATCAATAAATGAACATGGTCAAACTGTACATTAAGCTCTTCAATTGTACAACCCTTTTGGCTCGAAAACATTCGTATGCAATATTCAACTTCATTTTGTATTTCTCCTTTCAAAATTCTATTGGGCTTAAGAGTATCGATTCCTCTTTTAAAAAAGATGATAATAAAGCTCTTATTAACGCCATACCTACAGATAAATTATAAAAATTTGAAACCACTCATAAAACAAAAAAAGGGGAAATTATTCCGGTTGAGATTTATTCAAGTCTGGTAACTTATAAAGGAGAACAGGTTATTTTGAGTATTTGCCGTGATATTACTGAACGAAAACAATCAGAAAAAGAACTTTCAAAACATCGCGAACATCTTGAAGATTTGGTAAAAGAAAGAACTATAGAATTCGAAGAGAAAAACCAGGAACTGGAAAAATTTAACGAACTTTTTATAGGAAGGGAATTCAGAATAAAAGAACTTAAGGACAAAGTTAAAGAACTGAAAAAACAACTTGGGTTGGATAATTGAAAATAATTAAGAATTAAAAAGGATTTAAAGTCCTTACATCAGAAACTTTAATTCTACTATCACCAAATCCTAATTCATCAGCAATTTTCAAGTATTCAATATTATCGGTATTCCGGTTTAGAAATTGAAAAGCAAGCGAATCGGCAGCAACACAATCGGTTGTTAAAACCTGAAAATCCGTTGAATCCAAAATTGTCAATTCTGGTTTTATATAATACATTAACTCTGCCATTGCCTTGTCGTTTCCGGGCAAAGCTATATTTTGCCGGCTCCAGATACACCCTGCCAGGTTTTTAACAGATCCCAAATAACCATGTTTCTCATCAATTCGCGCAACAGCTACATTTATAAAAACATCGGCTTCCAAAATTGAGTTATGGATTTTTACTGTTTTTAATTCCTGTGGTTCCGCCAAATTAATTTCCGAATAGAACATCTCGTTATTAGCAGGAAGGACACGTGCTTCAGCATCTTTTGCGATTCGTTCAATCCCGGAATTTTTATAGCATTTGGTCCAGCTTTCGATGGTATGGTCGAATACAGAAACACTCCTTGCCCCTGCCACTCTGCACTGTTTAATAATTTCTTCAACCAATAAAGGATTTGAATTTAAACCCGATTCGGGAGCCTGGTCATACGCCATCGCAGGTTTTATTGCTACCCGCTGCCCTTTTTTTACAAAACGGCCAATTCCTCCAATTTCTTCTATCCCCTTTCTGAATCGTAAATGAGGTAATTCATTTTTTACTACAACAATATCCTCAAAAGCATTTGAACTGGTAGCCAAACTAAAAACATTTCCAGCCAAAAAACCTACAGGTACAATTGCTTTTATAAAATCCCGACGTTTCATTGTTTCTTTGCTTTTATCATACGTGGCTTCCCGTTAATGTCGTTCCTGATTTTTATATTTCTGAAACTCCCTTTTAAAAGATTAGCAGTTTCGTCACTTAAGGCTTCATTTATTTCAAAAAACAACAAGCCTCCCGAATTTAACTGATTTGATGCAAAATCGACAATAATTCTATAAAATTTCAATGGGTCCTTATCTTCGACAAACAGAGCTTGTTCAGGTTCATATTTTAATACATTCCGATTCATCAGTGCTTTTTCACTTTCCCTCACATAGGGCGGATTGCTAATAATAACATCAAACATTTCCTTTTTTAAAGTTTCTGAATCTTCAATATCTGCAACAAAAAAATTAATGTTAGTTTTATTTACCTGAGCATTTTCAATTGCAGTGGCAAGAGCTGTTTTAGAAATATCAATTGCCACCATTTTAAAATCGTGTCTCTTTTTTTTTAATGATACTGCAATACATCCGCTCCCGGTCCCGATATCAAGAACTAAAGCTTTCTTTTTTATATCCGATTTTAAAACCCATTCTACTAACTCTTCTGTTTCTTGCCTGGGGATAAGTACAGAAGGATTAACTTTGAAATTAAGGTTATAGAATTCTTTTCTGCCCAGAATATATTGAATTGGCTCATGCTTTTTAAGCCGAATAATAATTGAATTAATTTTTTGTTTTTCTGTATTTTTAATTTGCCTGAATTTTTTTAATGCTATTTCAGAAAAAGTTAAACCGCAGACCGATTCCATTATTAACCTGATAAAACCCTGCACCTCATATTTCGTGTATAATGGATTTAATTCTTTGGTAATAAATTTAATTGTTGCCTGCATTGTGTTATTTTTGGCAAAGTTAATCTTTCTATGATTATGATTACACATGAAAAATATATGCAACGGTGTATTGAACTGGCGCGGTTGGGAGTAGGATTTGTTTCTCCCAATCCAATGGTTGGTTGTGTAATTGTACATAAAGGAAAGATTATTGGCGAAGGCTACCACCAAAAATGTGGTGATGCCCATGCTGAAGTGAATGCCATAAATTCGGTTAAAAACCAAAATTTACTTACTGAAAGTACACTATTTGTCTCACTTGAACCATGTGCACATCAGGGAAAAACACCTCCTTGCACTGATTTAATTATTAGGAAAAAAATCCAGAATGTAGTAATCGGGACAATTGATCCATTTTCGGAAGTAGCAGGCAAAGGAATCGAAAAATTCAAAAATGCAGGAATCGATATTTCTTTAGGAATTTTTGAAAGTGAATGCCGTGAATTAAACAAAAGGTTTTTTACCTATTATGAAAAAAAACGGCCATATGTTATACTAAAATGGGCACAAACTCTTGATGGATTTATTGATTTCAACCGTGATGAAAACCAACATGGCGAGCCTACATGGATTAGTGGAGAGTTGGCAAGGCGGTTGGTTCATAAAATAAGGAGTGAAGAAGATGCTATTTTGGTTGGAACAAATACAGCTGAAAAAGATAATCCATCGTTAACAGTATATAACTGGACCGGCAGGAATCCTTCACGAATCCTTATTGATAAATCTCTCAGATTGCCTCAAAACCTAAAACTTTTCGATAATACTTCACACACATATATTTTCAATTCTATAAAATCATTAACCAAAAAAAATACCCATTATTTTAAAATCGATTTTACACAAGATATAATTCCTCAAATTTTACAAGAATTTAAACAACTCGAAATTCAATCGGTAATTGTTGAGGGAGGGAAACAACTTCTTCAGTCGTTTATTGATTCCAATCTTTGGGATGAGGCTCATGTTTATATGGGAAATCAATTATTTCAAAACGGCATAACTGCCCCAAATATTAAAGGAAAACTAGTTTTTGAAGATAGATTGGACTCTGACTGGATTAAAGTATTGTATAATCACGGTAAATAAATCAGCATATGTTGTGGCTCTCCTCTTGATAAAATCGGTTTTTTAAGCACCTTTTCTACATATTGAAAATAATAAAATAATTTGTGGTTTAAATCAAAACCATAATCAACTCCGGGTTCATAACCAATTATTGACTCATAAAACAAATGCTGTGTCGATTTACTATTCCAGGCTGTTACATATTGTTTATTCCATGATTCATAATACTCTTTCGACCGATACATGGCCGGGCTGTCATTTAAATCATACCAATTTTCAAATCTGGTATCAAAAGTAATCAATTCATATTCAAGGCTATCTGCTTCAGTTTCCGATGCTTCCGAAGCAACAACTTTTACAATATTCCTGTTTCCCGAACAAGCAGTAATTATAATTGCTATAATCCCAATAAATAATATCCTCTTCATGCTTTAAAATTTATAGGCTAAATTGTAATTTCTATACGAAATTAGTATACAAATTGTTTTTGTTCTCTTTTTTTTAGATATTGGTTTAATAAACTGAATATTTCATAATGGGAGTATTTGATCAATATATTCCGGATTGGCTACAAGTTATATCAGCAGTTTTCCTGCTAACATCAATTGCTATTGCAGTAATAATTGTTTTGGAAAAAAGATCCCCTTTTAAAACTGCAGCCTGGATTCTTGTGCTGGTTCTAATTCCGGTTCTTGGATTAATCTTTTATTTATTCTTCGGGCAGGATTACCGAAAAAGAAAAATCTTCTCGCGAAAAGGATTACATGAACTTGGAAAGTTACGTTTGCTGATTTCAAACCAACTAAGGCAAATCAATAAAAAGAATTTTAACTTTCATTCAATTCCAGATGAAAAAGAAAAACTTATTTCCCTCCTCCTGAAAAATTCAAATGCACTATTAACTACTGGCAATAATGCCAAAATATTAAATAATGGTAAAACAACTTTTAATGAAATTTTTAATTCAATTGAGAAGGCAAAACATCATATCCACCTGGAATATTATATTATTGACGATGATGAAATCGGGAATCGATTAAAACAACTTCTTATTAAAAAAAGGAAGGAAGGTGTTGAAGTCAGGGTAATAGTTGATGATGTAGGAAGTTGGGGATTAAAAAAGAAGTTTTTTCGTGAATTAATTTCTAAAGGAGTTGAAATCTATCCGTTTATGAAAGTCCGTTTTCCCCGATTAACTTCAAAATTGAATTTCAGGAACCATCGGAAAATTGCTATAATTGATGGAACAACCGGTTATACCGGAGGTATAAATTTTGCCGACAGGTATCTGAAGGGAATTAAAAAAATAGGGCCCTGGCGCGATACACATTTAAAAATTGAGGGTGATGCGGTAGCATGCCTTCAGGTAATTTTTTCAGCCGATTGGTTTTTTGTTTCAAGGCAAAATCTTGGCGGAAATAATTACTATACAAAATTTACAGAGGGCCCGGGAATTCCTATACAAATTTCTACCAGTGGCCCTGATTCAGATTGGGAAAGTATCGGGCAGGCATTTTTTACTGCAATTACCGGTGCAAAAAAAACAGTTTATTTAACCACTCCATATTTAATTCCTCCGCAATATATTCTCGCGGCACTTACAACTTCGGCACTTGGAGGAATCGATGTTAGAATAATAATCCCGGGAAAATCGGACGCAAGATTTTCAAAATGGTGTTCATTCTCATTTGTCCAGAAATTGCTTGAAGCAGGAGTCCGAATGTACTTCTATCAAAAAGGTTTTATTCACAGTAAACTCCTGATAGTAGATTCTGTTATTTCTTCAATTGGGACGACAAACCTTGACTTTCGGAGTATCGAAACAAATTTTGAAATCAATGCATTTATTTACGATGAAAATTTTACTAAAAATCTTGAAAACAATTTTATCGAAGACCTGTCAGAAAGCCGTGAAATTATTTTGGAAGAATGGAAACAACGAAAATGGTATAAAAAACTTCAGGAATCATTTGCACATGTTTTTAGCCCAATGCTTTAGTTTATTTACCGAATAACAATAACAACCTAATAACTGTACCTACCCTTTTCTACTTATCTCTTCAAGTTTTGGCAAATCTTTAATTACTATATCCTTTCCATCAAGTTTAAGAATTCCCTCTTTTTCAAATTCTTTTAAAAATTTAATCGCACTTTCATTCGAAACTGATGCGAAATCAGCAAGGTCCTGGCGTGTAAGGTGATTAAAAACATCTTCTTTAAGAAACTCTTTACTGGAAAGATAAATTAAGGCCGAAGCCAACTTTCCACGCATCTGTTTATGAGAAATATTCTGAATAATTTCAAATAAGTGTTTTTCATTCCTGAAATTCCGTGAGGTAATCGTTAATGCAAATTCAGGATTATTGAGTAAAGCCTTTTTTAAAGCTTCTTTGTCAATCATACATATAACTGAGTCCTTTAAAGCAATCGCCGAATGGGTATATATATTTCCCCAAAAACGGATGAAAACGCAAGAAAATCTCCTGATTTCGCTAACCTGATATTTACCTGTTTATTATGCCCGGTTTGTAAATATATCCGAACCAGGCCTTTAATAATATAAACTACATATGGAGCAAAAGCTCCTTGTTTAAAAAGATTCTCTCCCTTCAAATACGAAACCTGAGTCTTTTTTTCATTTAAAAACTGCAAATCTTCGGGATTGATGTTCTCAAATAAGTCAATATCTTTTTTGTCTTCCATGTTATTCTGAAATCAAACAAAACATTCGCAAAGCTAAAAAAACCATTTCAAAAAAAGTCAGATAAGTAATTACTTTCAAGTTCATAATGCAAGTTTCTCAATCAAGAATTAAAAATCATACCGGTGTTTGACAGGGAAAAAGCTGAAATATTTCAGTTCATTGGTTATTACCTGCCAGTACTGATTTCTTGGTTTAAAACTTTGGCCATCCTATTTTTGTATCGATTAAAATAATAAAAATGAAAAAAATCGCAATTCCGGTAATAGAAGGAAAATTAAGCCAGTACTTTGGGCAATGCAGCCACTACCTTATATATGAAATTGAAGGAGATGAAATAGTAAAAACAGAACTTGAAATACCTGTATCTTATGATTTGTCCGAAATTCCTGAGTGGGCAGCAAAACAAGGAATTACCGATATTATTACCTACAAAATTGATCAGCAGATTATTTCAAAATTTATTAATAATAAAATCAACCTTTTTATAGGAGTGCCTTTTGATACACCACAAAATTTAATCGACGATTATTTAAACGGACGATTAATATCAGATGAAAAAATAATTAAAGAAATTACAGAGTTAGTAAAATAAGTATAAACCTTTATAAAATTTATATCATGAAAATGTTACACACAAATTTGCACGAAATTGAAAGTGCAGCAGAACTTGAAAACCTTATCAGCGAAAACGAAAATGTAATGGTATGTTGTGGCCGTATGGGCCCGATGTGTATACCTGTTTACGATGCTATGGAGGAATTGGAAGAAGAGCGTAAAAACATAAAATTTCATACAATGGCTTTTGATAATCCGGAAGCACATGTTATTCGTAATGCTCCTGAAAGCAGAGGTTTTATGGGATTACCATTTGTAATGTATTATAAAAACGGTAAAGTTGCCCAAGCTAAAACAAGTATTCAGAGTATGGAAATGATAACAAAAGTGCTTGATAAAGAATTTGCAAATTAAAAATCAACTAATTATAGAAGGCAGCAATTAAACCTGTTGCCTTCTTTTAACAAATAGCTATGGATACAATTTTTGATGTTATAATAATAGGTGGCGGTGCTGCAGGATTAACTGCCGGGATTTACACTTCAAGGGCAAAACTTTCAACATTAATTTTGAATGAAGGTGCTGTTGGCGGGCAAATGGTACTTACCAACGAAATTGCAAATTATCCGGGAGTGGAAACTACCAAAGGATATATAGTTGCCAACACCATGAAAAACCAGGCTAAAAACTTTGGTTGTAAAATCAAATCGAATATCAAAATAAAAGAATACAATCTGAACGGTGAAATAAAATCAGTAGAACTTGAAGATGGCCGTTCATTTAAATCAAAAGTTGTAATCCTTGCCCCGGGCGGACGCCCTCGTTCATTAAATATTCCGGGAGAAACTAGTTTTAAAGGAACCGGTATTTCGTACTGTGCAACCTGCGATGGTGATTTCTTTACCGGTAAAGAAGTTGTGGTTGTTGGTGGAGGAAACTCTGCATTGGAAGAAGCAGTAACTTTAACCAATTATGCTACCAAGGTAACGATTGTTCATCAATTTGATCATTTTCAAGCATTTAAATATGCAGTAGAGGATGCAAAGAAAAATCCGAAAATAAGCTTTATAATGGAATCAGAATTAAGAGAGTTTTCGGGGAATGGCGTATTGCAGAAAGTTGCAATTGAACACCTTCCCTCAGGAGAAAAATCGGAATTGAAAACAGATGGAGTTTTTATTTTTGCTGGTTATCTTCCAAATACCGAATCGTTAAAAAATGTGGTTCAGTTAAACAGTAGAAACGAAATTATAACCAATACAGATTTACAAACAAATATACCTGGTGTATTTGCAGCAGGCGATTGTATTGTAAAACGATACAGACAAGTAACAACAGCAGTTGCGGACGGAACAATTGCTGCATTAGCTGCATCAGAATTTATAAGAGGAAACAACTAATATAATTATGAATGTTAAATTTTAAATGATAAACTTTACAACTGAAAATAATTCAAAAAAATTAATCGATTTTTGAATAAATTTTTAAAAAAACCAATAACAAAATAAAAAATGGCAAAACAAAAAGTAGAGGTAAAATGGCTTGAAAATATGGCTTTTGAAGCCGAAGTGAACGAACATAAAATCATTATCGATGCTACTCCTGAAGTTGGAGGTGAAGAACGTGGCCCTCGCCCAAAACCTTTAATGCTGGCTGCACTGGGTGGTTGCACCGGAATGGATGTGATTTCAATCCTAAAAAAAATGAGGGTTGATTTTAAAGGCGTAAATGTTAAAGTTGAAGGTGAATTAACCGAAGAACACCCAAAACAGTTTTCGAAAATGCATGTGATTTACGAATTTACAGGTACCGGCCTTCCATTGGAAAAACTTGAAAAAGCTGTTAGCCTCAGTGAAGAACGATATTGCGGAGTTAGTGCACTTTATAAGAAAGTAATCCCGATTACTTCAGAAATAAAAATAATTGAAGAATAAAAATATTGGATATGAATTATGTATTATATGGCGCTGGAATACTGGTAATTGGTTTTATTGGATTAATTGTTTATTCACATTATAAAATGAAAAAAACAAGCGATGTAAAAACCAGTAAAAAAATTAAAATTCTTAATAACAAAACATTTAAACCAGTTACAAGAAAAGGTGTTGTACTGGTCGATTTCTGGGCTCCATGGTGTGGCCCATGTAAAATGATTGCCCCTGTATTAAACGACATTTCTGAAGAAACTAATAAAGTAACCATTGGAAAAGTAAATGTTGACCATAACCAACCTTTGGCAAAAAAATTCAAAGTCAGGAGTATCCCAACCATGATTATGTTTCAGGATGGAGTAGAGGTTAAACGGTTTGTTGGAGTAAAATCGAAAAAACAAATAATGAGGGAAATTTTTGCTGTGGCTGGGTAATTGTTCTAAATAAAATATTAAATACAAAAAGGGCAATCAATTGGTTGCCCTTTTTGTATAATAATTTATCTCATTATTTCTTTATAGCCGGAGTTGAAAATGCCGGTGGGGTAATTTCTATCTTCGGCTGTTGATCTAGTTTCTTCAACAGTTCTTTTACTGCTCGTTCCAACTGAGGATCTTTCCCCTGCGAAAGTGAAACTGCATCCTGACGAACTTCAATATCAGGAGCTACACCTTCATTTTCAGCAATCCATTTGTTATTAATCGGGTCGAAAACAGCGTTGTCGGGAGCTGTAATCCGGCCACCATCAACCATTAAATAATGTGTCGAAGATTTTACTAATCCTCCCCAGGTGGTTGTTCCGATAAGGGGACCTACTTTTTGTTGCCTGAATACCCACGGGAAGAAGTCACCTCCGGAGCCCGACAATTCATTTATAAGTAAAACTTTTGGACCTAAAATGCCAGCAGGTAAACGCATAGCTTTTCCATTTGGTACTTCATTAGTTAATCCTGCCCTTAAACTTCGTGTCATCAAATCAACCATATAATCATCAAGTAATCCACCTCCATTAAATCGTTCATCAATAACAGCGCCTTCCTTATCCTGCTGGGCAAAGAAATATCGGTTGAACGAAACGAATCCTCCACCACCTGTATTTGGAACCCAAACATATGCCAACCTTCCGTTTGATAAGCTATCGACAAGACGCCGGTTATCTTCAACCCATGCTCTTTGTCGTAATGCATTTTCGCTTCTAATTGGTTCTATAGTTTCTTTCCAGGCTCCTTCAAATTCAAGTTTATCATTTAAGTGAATAACTGTTTGTACACCCGATGTTCCATCAAGGAATTTAAATGGATCATCGGAAGCTGTCAACTCTTTGCCATTTACTCCAACAATATAATTACCTTCTTTCGCTTTAATACCCGGTCGATCGAGAGGACTTGATAAACCAGGATTCCAGCTTTCAGTTGTATATATCCGTTTAATCTTCCAACAGTTGTTTTCAGCTATTAAATCGGCACCCAAAAGCCCAACGGTATTACTTTCAACACTTGGGTAATCTCCTCCTCCAACAAAACTATGACCGACGGATAATTCGCCATCAACCTGGTCGAGAATATAAGTTAGGTCGGCACGATGTTTAACAAACGGTACAAGTGGAGCATAACGATCGTAAACAACATTCCAATCGCGGCCATGCATATCAGGATCATAAAAATAATCTCGTTCATACCTCCATGCTTCCTCAAATATTTGTTTCCATTCTACCAACCTGTCTAATTGCATTTTCAGGTTTACCGTTACATTTTCACCCTCATCTTTTGGTTTGGTTGCATCCATTACCTTCCAGTTACTGCCAACTCTGGTCAGCATCTTTTTCGCATCTTTTGTAACTGAAACCTGACTGGCACCACTTACAAATTCCTTGGCTTCACGATCTTTTAAATTAAATTTCTGAAGTGTAAGCCCTCTGCTATTTGCTTGGCTTTCTCCAATAAAAACATTACCCTCCGGTCCGGCAATAGCCATTTGATAACTGCGCACAGGCATAGGAAGTGCAATAGTACGCCTTTCAATACCTTCAAAATCGATTTTCAAAGTATCCTTTACTTCCTCTGCTTTTTCTTGCTTATCGTCTTTTTTCTTTTTGTCAGATTTTTTATCCGTATCTTCTTTAGGCTCTTTATCTTTAACCGCCTCTTCCTCATCGCTTTGAGGTACAAATGGAGAAGAATCTTCTTTATTCAGATTAATTATATAAGCCCCATAATCCGGATTTGAAGTCATTGAACTTGTATTTGCCCAACCTGAACCCAACGCAAGTTCGGTACTGGCCAAAAAGTAAAAATGTTTGTTATCAAGATCCCAAGCTGGTGAAAATGAATCGGCAAAAGAATTGGTAATACTATGAATACTTTTGTTTTCCAGTGACCAAAGAGTAATTCTCCGGAAATTATTGGATGCTGATTTTGCATAGGCAAGCCACTTTGAATCGGGCGACCAGGTGAGGCCCATTCCGCCACGTTCCAGATTATTTCCTCCAACATCTACTGTCTGAATATTTCCTGATTCGAGTTCAACAACCCTGATACGTACATCATCATCAACAAAGGCAATATATTTCCCATCGGGCGACCAGGTTGGTTCCCATGCCAGTTTTGATTCACCTATTGAAATACTTTTAGGTTCAGATAAACCATCCTGTGATGCTAATAATAAAGCATATCCTTCTCCTCCAGCATCGGAGAACCAAGCTATTTGATCACCTTTTGGCGACCAAAGCGGAGCCCGGTCGGCAGCACTGGAAGATTTAGTTATATTTCTTGTATCACCATGTTCAACCGGAATAGTAAAAATCTCACCCCTTGATTCCATTATTACCCTCTTCCCTGTTGTTGACAATGAAGTTGAACGTGCATATCCTGAAATATTTTCCCATTGTAATTCAGCCCAAGGGAAATCACCAATAACTGTAATATTTAATTGATTGATTGAGCCAGATTCAATGTCTAATATATTTAAATAACCGTCACGTTCAAAAGCAAGTTTATTAGTATTTCCGGCTAACCATTTTACATCAGTATCTTCAAAAGTGGTTATTTGATTCAAACTTCCGGATTCAGGGGAATATGCCCAAATATTCATACACCAATCACGGTCTGACAAAAAATAAATTTTATCACCTAACCAAAGCGGTTGAATATCAGTAGACCTTTTGTTCGGAATTAATGTTTCAGAAAAATCTTCCAGATTCATAACTACAAGTGGCGTATTTTGTCCACCACGGTATGCTCTCCATTCCTCATCCCAACGCGATACTCTGTCAACTACAATTTGTTTTCCATCAGGAGAGAACGAACCATCTGTTCCCCACTGTTTTGCAATAAGTGTTGAAGGACCACCTTCCGCAGAAACTGTCCATAATCGTTCATGACCAGAAGGAGCTGTTTCACGGGATGATGAATACAGAATTTGTTTTCCATCGGGAGTCCATCCACGGACATTTGATGAGCTGGGATGCCAGGTAATCCGGGTTGCGCTACCTCCCTCAACCGGAACTGTATACACAGCATTTGACCCTGACCTGTTCGATGTAAAAGCAATAAGTTTTCCATCGGGAGAAAAATGTGGATTACTTTCTACAGCTGGTGTACTCGTAAGCCTTACTGTAATTTGAGTGTTCAAATTAGTTACCCATATATCAGCTCCATATGAATAAGCAATATGGGTAGAACTTAACGATGGTTGTCTTAACAGACGTGTACCCTGCGCAAATACAGAGGAACTAAGCATTAAAACAATTATTAAACTAAATATGATTCGGCTCACCTGAAATGTAAACCTTTGAAAAGTACCAGTTACAATATTCATAATTTGATTATTTGGATTTATAGATGAATTGTATTTATAATCTTTAAAAATAAGATTTTATTGTTAATAAGCTATTAATATAAGATTTGATTAACGGTTACGTTTTTATTGCAACATTGTAAAATATCCTTTTAATAACTATTAATACCAATTTAACCATATAATGCCGCATTGAAATAATCCAAGTATTTTTTATTGTGAGTAATTGACATAATTTGTTCTTGGGTCATTTGGTTTACGCTATCAGCCAACCATACTTTTAAATTTT
>JABMQB010000928.1 GCA_013203525.1 Mariniphaga sp. | reverse complement strand
CAACGACTTCGTCTGGACAAGGAGATAAATCAAAAACGGAAATTTCAATAGATTCACTTATTAAATCTCACTATCCAAAAGCAAAATTCATTGGATTCGTAGACGGAATTGGTTGGTATGTTCGAAAGGGTGATTTAAAAAGGATGGTTACAGCATACGAAGATGTCTTTACTTTTCATAGAGGAGAACTGAAAAGATTTGAGAAACTTATAGTTGATACTTTTCTTAGCAAATAGTTATGATAAATAAATTTACCAATAAGATAATAAAGGGCGATTGTTTGAAGGTATTAAAAAAAATACCGGACAATTCGGTTGATATGACTTTTGCCGACCCGCCTTTTAATTTAAAGAAAAAATATAACCATTACGAAGATTCAAAAGAAAAGCAGGATTATTTGGATTGGTGTAATGACTGGATGAGCGAAATGGTAAGAATCACAAAACCAACAGGTGCAATTTTCGTGCACAATATTCCTCGTTGGCTTAGTCATTATGCAGAGCACTTAAACAAAATTGCTTATTTTAGACATTGGATTGCTTGGAATTCGGGTGGTGCACCGATGGGAAAGACATTATTACCTAATCACTATGGAATTTTATATTACACGAAATCAAAATCTTACAAAGGTTTTAAATTTTATGATATCAGGTATCCACATCCAAGATGTAGGTCTTGTGGGGAATTTTTAAAAGATTATGGTGGAAAAAAAGATCAAGCACACGGATTTGGTCCACTTCTTTCTGATGTTTGGAACGATATTCACAGAATACGCCACAAAAAACGAAGAGACGAACACCCTTGTCAATTACCAATTCCGCTTCTTGAAAGATTGATTTTAATGACAACCGATGAGGGCAATATTATACTTGATCCTTTTATGGGAACAGGCACAACCGCAGTCGCCGCAAAACAATTAGGTAGAAAATACATTGGTATAGAACTTGATCCTGATTATGTAAAAATCGCCAAGAAAAATATAAAAGCAGCAAAAGAAACTAAAATCAATGGCTATTTTGTTTCTGTTTATCTTGATTACATTAGAACAATGAGAAACAAGGATTTTAAAGGGATTTGGAAGGATGGATGCGATTTGAAATTATTTGAAAAGAAAATGTATAAAATATTGAAAAAAATATAGTTATGTTATTAAAGCAAGTAACAATACAAAATTTCCGAGGAATTGATAAGTTAGAAAAATTTGAAATTTCTAATCTCAATACTTTTGTTGGCAAAAACGATGTCGGCAAATCCATTATTTTAAGAGCAATAGAACGTTTTTTTGATGTAAAACAATTTAGTGCAAAAGATGTTTTTAAGGGCAAGACAGATAATGAAGCAACAAGCATAGAGTTGTCATTTTTACCACTAGTTGAGATTGATGATCTTGCTTTGGATTCAAATAAACTTATAACCATCAAAAAAGAATTTTTTCTAATTAATGGAAAACCAAAGTCTATTGAATATTATCTTTGTTTAGATTTTAATGAAGAGAAATATCAAGATTTATGGAACAAAAAAGAACAAGATTTAAATCAAATCATTTCTGATATTGGTGAACAACCGAATAAATCTGGCCGCGGGAAAAAGAATATGTCAAGAATTGAGCAAATTAAGGGTGTTTTAATTAGTAAAGAAAGAAAAGATACATATCATGAGTTGAGTGATTTTCTAAAAAATATTGAGAAAGTCTATAAAATAACATTACCAGAATATTCTCTTTTTGACGCAGAGCAAAATTTAGATATTGAAGCAACTAATTTTCAATCACGATTTAAGCCGATTATTACCTCGTATTTTGAAAATACGAAAGATAAAACTGATGAAATTGAAAAAGGATTAAAATCAGAATTGACCAATGAATTTGAAGAAATCAGAAAATACATGACTAAAAATGTTGCTGATCTTAAAAAATTAAATCCAACAACAGAATTTGAATGGTCAAAGTCATTAAAAAAATTTGATCTAAATCTTGAATTTGAAGGACAAAACTTTGATGTTCCCATCTCGCATAAAGGAACTGGTCTTAAGAGACTGCTAATGGTTGCTTATTTCGAATACTTAGCAAGTAAAAAGAACATTCCAAATCAAATTTTTGCTATTGAGGAACCAGAAACATATTTACATCCTTCGGCCCAAGAAGACTTACTCAATTCAATTATTAAAATTTCAGAAAATTCACAATTTTTTTTAACAACCCACTCGCCAATATTTGCAGGGGCGACTGATGGTAAAAATTCAATTTTGGTTACCAAAAATAAGCTGGGAATTTCGCACTATGCGAGAGAAGAAGAAAATATTATTGAACAAATAATCAAAGAGTTAGGCATAAGACCAGACTATAATTTACTTAAAGGGATTAAGTATTTAATTTTTGTTGAAGGAAAGGACGATATTCATTTCTTGAATTGTTATGCAAAAACTGTTCTTGAAAGAGATCTTGAAAAAGATCAAATTTTATGTGTAATAGGTGGTGGTTCTTCACTGAAAAATTATGCCGATTTAGATTTGT
>JABMQB010000927.1 GCA_013203525.1 Mariniphaga sp. | reverse complement strand
TCTCCAACTATAACATTTCCACTTTTATCTTTTTCTTTATTTTCATATAAAGAACCCCATGTTCCCAGGTCGCTCCAACCAAAATCAGCGGTTAATACAAATACATTTTTTGCATTTTCCATTATTCCATAATCAATAGAAATTCCTTTGCATTCAGAATAAGTTTTATTGATAAATGCATTCTCGTCGGGAGTATTGTATAGTTTTATTCCTTTGGCAAAAAGTGTTGACACATCATTTAAATGGATTTCGAAGGCTTCAAGGATGGTTGATAAAGACCATATGAAAATTCCCGAATTCCAAAAAAACTCACCACTATCAAGGAATATTTGAGCCATTTTTAAATCGGGTTTTTCAGTAAATGTTTTTACACCGAAAAGATTGTCTAATTCCTTGTATTCTTTTTTCTTTTTAATTTGAATATAACCGTAACCGGTTTCCGGACGGCTTGGTTTAATGCCAAGAGTCAACAGGGAATTATTTTCCGAAACAAATTTAAGCCCGTTTTTTATTTGAGTAATAAATTCATCTTCTTTAAGGATAATATGATCCGAAGGTGCCACAATGATATTTGCATCAGGATTGATGGTTTTTATTTTATAACTGGCATATGCAATACATGGTGCTGTATTTCTTCTTATCGGTTCAAGTAATACCTGTTCTTCTTTTAATTCGGGTAATTGCTCTAAAACCAGGTCTTTGTAAATTACACTGGTAACAATATAAAAATTACAATCAGGAATTATTTTTGAGAAACGGTCATATGTTTGTTGAATAAAGGTTCTTCCAACTCCCATAATATCGAGGAATTGTTTTGGCATGCTTGTTCGGCTGAGAGGCCAGAAACGGCTACCAATTCCTCCTGCCATAATTACACAAAAATTGTTATCCATTATTAATAGTTTGGTTCACACTTTTTCAAATATATCTAAAATCGGGTTAAAAAACTATGATACTTATAGCATTCATAACGACATAATCGGTAAAATTATTTGATTTTGAAATTAAGTATTAATTATTACATCTTTAAATACCCAATTATAAGCATTTTGAAGGTCCTTTTAAAGTTCCGATTAATTAATATTTTAAAAGCGTTAATATTATTGTAATTTTACAAAAAAACATTGTATGAAGTTTTTTTTCCATGTTGGACGATATTTTAATATGCTTCGCAGGGTTTTTGCAAGACCTGAAAGACACCGGATTTATATCAGGCAATTGTTTCATGAAATTGATAACCTGGGTGTAAATTCGGTTGGAATTGTTGTTATCATTTCACTTTTTATCGGTGGGATTATGACAATTCAATTTGCCTACAGCATGGCGAATCCTATTTATCCATCGAGCCTAATTGGCCTGGGTACCCGTGACACATTAATTTTGGAATTTTCTTCTACCATGCTTGCATTAATAATGGCAGGGAAAATAGGCTCAAACATTACATCTGAGATTGGAAGCATGAAGGTAACTGAACAAATTGATTCTCTGGAAATTATGGGAATAAATTCTGCCAGTTATCTAATTCTGCCTAAGATTATAGCAGTTGTTGTGATATTCCCCTTTCTTTTTATTATAAGTGTTTTTTGTGGATTAATTGGGGGATTGTTTACTGGTCCATTGGTAGGAGTTATTACTGCAACTGATTATTTGAATGGTATTCAATATCTGTTTGTGCCGTATTATGTAACTTTTTCATTGATTAAATCCTTGTTTTTTGGTTTCCTGGTTGCATCGGTTCCTGCATATTTTGGATACTTTGTTCAGGGAGGGGCACTCGAAGTTGGCAGGGCCAGCACCAAAGCTGTTGTAAATACTAATATACTTATTTTATTATTTGACCTGATTTTAACACGCTTATTATTAACATGATCGAAGTTAAAAACATAGTTAAATCTTTTGACGGGAAGAAAGTCTTAAATGATATTTCGGCACGTTTTGAAAATGGAAGCACTAACCTGATTATTGGACAAAGAGGATCAGGGAAGACTGTTTTATTAAAAAGCATATTGGGTTTACATGAGGTTGATTCGGGTAAAATATTTTATGATGACAGGGAATTTACTAAAATGAATCAAAAAGCCAGGAAAATAATGCGTCAGGAAATTGGAATGGTATTTCAGGGTGGTGCATTGTTTGATAGTCTTACTGTTGAGCAAAATATCAGGTTCCCTCTTGATATGTTTACTTTTCAATCGACAAAAGAAAAGCAACAACGTGTTGATTTTTGCCTCGAACATGTTAATATTAAAGGAGCTCATAAATTATTCCCATCAGAAATAAGTGGTGGTATGCAAAAGCGTGTTGCCATTGCCCGCGCTATCGCCTTAAACCCTAAATACCTTTTTTGTGATGAACCCAATTCAGGGCTTGATCCTGAAACGGCAACCCGGATTGATAAATTGATTCAGGATATTACTAAAGAGTTCAAAATCACAACAATAATTAATACGCATGACATGAACTCAGTTATTGAAATTGGCGAGATGGTTCTGTTTATTAATTCAGGACAAAAATGTTGGGAAGGCTCAAAACAAAATATTCTTAAAACCGATAATTCGGAATTAAATAAATTTATTTTTGCCAATAAGTTGTACGCCCAATTCAAGCAAAATAATAAGGGATAGAATATTAATCCATAATCTCAGTCTGCATCCTAACTGAATCTTCATGTATCAATTGAAACAGGATTTTTGTAAAAGTTTCATTTAAATTCATATCTGTCCCCATTTTAACACGATTGTCCATAAGTTCTGTCCATCGGTTGATTTGTAGAGCTGTAACGTTGTTTTCTTTTTTGTATTTACCTATTTCTTTTACAATCTCTAATCTCGATGAAAGAACCTCAAGGAGTTCTTTGTCAAGTGCATCAATTCGTGAACGTAATAAATCAAGTTGGTTGTCGAATCCCGGATTATTTGCATTTTCATGTCTGATAACCAATCTGTCGAGAAGTAATTTTAAATCGGCAGGTTTTAATTGTTGTTCCTTATCGCTGAGTGCACAGGAAGGATCTAAATGAGATTCTATCATTAAACCATCCATTCCCATATCAAAAGCCTTTTGTGAAATTGTGTAAAGTAATTCACGTTTTCCGGCTATATGGCTTGGATCGCAAATTATGGGTAATTTAGGAAGTAACCTTTTTAGTTCGATTACAGTTTTCCAATTTGGATAATTCCGGTAGAGTGTATCGCTAAAAGGAGTAAAACCCCGATGAATGGCAACCAGGTTTTTTATCCCTGCCTGATTAATTCGCTCCAATGCTCCAATCCATAATTGAACATCGGGATTAACAGGATTTTTTACCATTACCACTGTATCAGTTCCTTTTAGTACATCTGCAATTTCCTGAACAACAAAGGGGCTGGCTGTTGACCTTGCACCTACCCACAATACATCAATTCCTGCTTTTAATGCCTCTTCGGTGTGTTGAGCATTAGCTACTTCAGTACCTACCCTTAAGCCGGTTTCTTCCTTTACCATCCTTAACCAATTAAGCCCAATTGAACCAACTCCTTCAAACGATCCGGGACGGGTTCGTGGTTTCCAAACACCTCCTCTGAAGACAAAAATACGTGGATCAGCAGCAAGTAGTTTTGCAGTTGATATTACTTGTTCTTCTGATTCAAGGCTACATGGACCCGCAATAAGGAGTGGATTATTTATTTGTGGAAGCCACTTTTTTATAGGATTTATATTTAACTCTGTTACCATTTCTATTTTGTATATAATTTGAAGTTTGTTTCTTTATTTCTAATCAACGAAGGATTATCACCTTCTAATACTGTTCTGATTTTATTGGCATTCGTAATTAAGTCCAGTACTGTGTCATCTTTTTTGTTTTCAAGGTTATCTTTAAAATCAGTCAAATGCTTGATATATACACCCAATGCTTCAACAACATATTTCCTGTTTTGCTGAAAAATTGGATGCCACATACTTGAAGAACTTTTGGCTAACCTTACTGTTGATCTGAATCCACCACTTGCAAGATCGAAGATTATGTTCCGATCTTCTTTTGCCAACACAGCATTTGCCAAGGCATAAGCTGCAGCATGTGGAAGATGTGAAACAAAAGCAGTACTATGGTCTTGTTCATCAGAAGTCATATATGCTATGTCCATTCCAATGAGGTGGATCATTTTTTCTGCTAGCGCAAGATGTTGAGGGCCACTTTTATCTTTATCACAAATAATGCATATTTTTTCACCGAATAATCCTTCTATGGCAGCATGAGCGCCTGAATTCTCAGTTCCTGACATGGGGTGTGCCGGAATATAATTTTTCCTTCGGGGATGATCTGTTACGGTGCTTGTAATTTCGCGTTTGGCTGATCCCATATCGGTTACTGTTGCAAAATCAGGAATTAGGTCTAAAACTTTAGGAAGTACTACTTTGATTTTGTCAACCGGAATTGCAATAATTACCAGGTCAGAATTTGAAACAGCTGGTTCTAATTCTTCAATTTTATCGACCAACCCAAGCTTAAGAGCTTCCTTTGCATTTTCTTCGTTTGTGTCGACACCGGTAATTTCGGAAGCAAACTTTTGCTTTCTCAGGTCAATTGCTATTGAACCACCAATTAAACCTAACCCAATAACTGTCACCTTCATTTCTAAATTTTTAGTAATAAAAAAAGGGCTCTGATTAAATCGGAACCCTTTGCATATCTTTTAACAACAATATGGTATTACCCGATCTCTTTCAGAGAATCAAAATAAAAATACCAGAAATAATAATTGTTGTTATATTTTTTCATATTCAATTAATATGTTAGCAAATATAAATATATATTTTAAATAATGGTATTTGATCGTTTTTAAAAATAAGAAATGTTAAAATTGTTTTCCTATTTGAATTTGAATAATCTTATTATTGTTTAATGATTTTTCTGGAGAGGAGCCTTTGTCCTTCACCAAAAACCTGAATTAAATATATTCCAGCATTTAATTCTGATAAATCAAGGGTTTCTTTAAACCCTGAAATTACATTATAAATAGGTTTGTTTAAAATATTTCTTCCGTAGCCATCATAAACAACAATGTGGATGTTTTTTATTTTGATATCTGTATTTAATTCAATTGTTACCAAATTATTAAAAGGATTTGGATATATCCGGAATTCTCCTGGAGAAACAGGAATTTGATTCTCTACTGATACAAAATTTTGGATACGAAGATTATCAATTATCCATCCCCAGCCATTCGCGTAAGGATCAGAAAATAACCTAAATCTCATAAGAATTGTGTCTCCGGCTGAAAAATTTCCATTTTCAAGTAAATCAATATTGTTACGAATAAACATCTCTTTTTTTCCCGTTGTTGTTGAATTCCCTTCCCCATTTATTCCATTGTTGTATTCTATTACCCAGGTTAAATTACTTCTTGAATCATAACCATCTGCTAATGGTAACCATGATTCACCATTGTCAATACTCCCCTCTACAATTGCAAAATCCCAGAATTCCAAATCGCCAAAAACAGTTCCTGCTTCTCCGGGCTCTAAAAGTACAATTTCATCGTAATTCATTTGTCCACCTTCGAGCAAAACAATCGGGTATTTCAATTGCGAAGTATAATTAAAATACATATCATCTTGTTCAGGGCTTAAATACGGGTGCAAACTATGTAAGGCACCATCAATAAATTCTTTTGTTTTTTTGATTTCGAAATCAACATGGATAAAATCGGTATTAGACAGGTCGTTAAAATCGTTTTGATAATGAGTAAGTGGTTCAAAAACATCTTCAATCCTAACAACAAAATATTCTTCTTCAGGAAGAAATGAGATATTTTGGTTTGAGGAGATATCTTTTGCTACTATTCGATAACTTATTGAATCTCCTTCCACAAGCTGAAAAGGTTCTAAATTTAAAAATCCAGTATAACTGTTTGATGAATCATTAACCATGCCTTGTGATTGGGGGAATTGCATATTATATAAATATTCTACCCAAACAGAATCAATTCCGATGTTGTCATTTGCAAGTGCTGAAATTTGCATGGATGAAGAACTTGTTAAAATAAATTCTCTTGGTTGGTGATTTATGACAGGCGAGAATTCATCCGGCCCTATCCTAAGAATATAAGTACTGTCGGGGGCAGTTGATGGAGAATTAAAAGTTCTTTGTTTTTTATCAGTTGCTGAAATATAATATGAAACAATCCCTTGCTCAATATTTATTGATAAATCGGAACTGAAAATTGTTGCTTTTGCTGTTGGCACCATAAAAACAGAATCATAGGTGCTAAAGAAATCTGAAGAGTAATAAACAAATAATAAAGTTGAATCAAGTTCATAGTCACTTTCAATTGATGCTTCAATTATTACAGGCTCAGTAACTACCTCAATATCTTTGTGTTCATCGTGTCTGATAAATAGATTTTTCCATCCAATATCCGCCAGAATAGCCATTGCAATTGGACCAGGATTATGCACAGCTTCACCAAGTCCAGCAAAAGGGGTCATCATTGAATTTATATTTCCTGCCCTGTACGAATTTTCATTTAAGTGATAAACACTTGAACCATCATCCCATGAGGAAGGTGAAAATAACCTGGGGGCTATACCGTTGCCCTCGAATAAGGTTGCCGGGCTTCTGAAATAAAGAGCATTTGAAACCAGCTGTTCAAATAATTCAGCTGAGGGATTATTAAATAGACTTGTATCGATTAGATATTGTTTTTGATAGTTTGCTACATATTGGTCAAATATTCCAGGTGGATCATAATATTCACCTGATTCTTCTTCAGCATATAAAAAACCAGTAAATCCTAATCCATGAGCCATTTCATGCAAAACAACTGATACAAGATCTGTTAATTCATCCGGGCAATTGCCATCAGTACCAGTATACCAATCAACATTTTTATTAAATGTTGCTGATACATCAGGAGAATTTTCTCCTGTTATTTCAACACCATTAATTTTTTCAGCAACCGCAACAGGGTAAAATTTATTTCTGTAGTAAAAATTATCCAGGTTCCTATAATAACCTGTTGGTCCACAACTTGCAAGGGTATTTACACTCATGTTGCTCCAACGTGCAGTTATATAAATTGGGACATCTGACTCAATAAGTTGTTCCCAAATGCCTATAGCATATTCAAATGAACTTTTTACTGAGTCCGGAAAATCAATATAAGTTACAATGATATTGGAAGTTTTTTCATCTCCCGATTTTAACCTGTTTACTATATGCTCAGGAGGTGGAATAAATCCTTTTTCAACTTTTCCAGAAGAATAACAAACACTTTGCTGAGGAATAACATTAATTTTTTCCCATCCTTTTTTCCCTGATGTAGTTTGCAGAATAGTAAGGGATAATAACAACAATATGATATATTTTTTCATTTATTAAAATTCAATCAATTTTTTGTACAACAATTTGTTTTCAAAAAAGATTCGAAATTTACACTTTTTATGCGAAAATTTATGTCTGCATTTTGACAATGATATTTAATTTAAATAATTCGTAAATGAAAACAAAATTTAAATTCTGATTTTCATAATATGATTAATAATCAGGTATTACAAAATTGAAGTATGATACTCCTGAAAAATAGACAGATTTTTGTAGTTTAGGAGGCTCAAAATAAAATACAAATGAAAAGTAATCTGACCTTTTATATTTTTGTAATACTGGCATTATTATTTGTTTCCTCAAAGCCTGATAAAGAATACTATAATGAACTTTACAGGCCACAATTTCATTTTACTCCTGAAAAAAACTGGCACAACGATCCCAATGGTTTAGTTTATTATGAAGGCGAATATCATTTGTTTTATCAACATAATCCGAAGGGAAATGAATGGGGATTTATGCATTGGGGGCATGCGGTATCAAACGATTTGGTTCATTGGGAGCATTTGCCAATAGCCCTTTATCCTGATAACAATTCAGAGGATACAGTAATGTGTACTGCTTTTTCGGGAAGCGCAATTGTTGACAAAAGCAATGTGCTTGGGAAACAAGCTGGTGAAGAAAAGACTTTGGTTGCATTTTATACAAGTTTTAATTGCGGGCAACGTATTGCATATAGCAACGATAAAGGCAGAACCTGGGAAAAGTATGATGGGAATCCCGTAATTCCTTTTGATGAAAAAGATGATGCGCGTGATCCTAAAGTTTTTTGGCATCAACAATCAGAAAAGTGGGTTATGGTTCTTTGGCGAAAACCAAACGGCTTGGAAAAACAGCAGGGTTTTTCATTTTATATTTCAGAAAACTTGATTAAATGGGAATATAAAAATCATATTCCGGGATTTTATGAGTGCCCCGATTTGGTTGAGCTCCCGGTTAACAACAGGCTCGATGATACCCGATGGGTACTTTTTGATGGAGATGGATCATATTTGATTGGCATATTTAATGGAGAACAATTTATACCCGAAACAGGGAAAATGAAAAGTGATTTAGGTAAAAACTATTATGCAACCCAGACATGGAGCAATATTCCTGAGCAAGACGGACGGACAATTCAAATAGCCTGGATGAAGGGTGGTGAGTTTCCTGAAATGCCATTTAACGGGCAAATGACTTTCCCTTCAGAATTATCGTTAACAAAATCAGGAAATAATATTCATTTGATTCGAAAACCAGTTTCTGAAATTGAAATATTGCATGGGAAAGATTACCATTGGGAAAACAGGAATATAATTCCAGGTATTAAAGATAATATCCTGAAAAAATTAAAAGGTGATTGTTACCATATTATTGGCACTTTTGACCTGAAAACCGCCAATAGCTTTGGTTTTATGCTCAGGCATGGGAAAAAAACTCCGGGTATTGAGTTGCTGTATAGCGTGCAGCGAGGAGTTTTGACTTGCCTTGGGAAAACTGCCCCTTTGTTACCTATTGATGGTAAAATACAATTGGAAATACTATTAGATAGGTCTTCATTGGAAATATATGCAAACAATGGGCAACTTGTAATGTCTTCATGTATTACACCTTTAGAGGAAAACAAAACAATGGAATTTATTTCACGTGGGGGAGAACTAGTGATTGATAGGTTGGATGTGTATGAAATGAACTCAGCCTGGAGAGAAAAATAAATTAGAAGATAATGCATAATAAAGCGAAAATTAAGATATCAGCTTTGCTGATTATTGCCGGATTATTTGTTTTTCTGGGTTGAATGCACAGAATATAAGTATATATAATCCTGATGCTAATGCCATGGATGAAGTGACAGAAGCCAGTGAAAAAGCATTATCCGAAAGGAAACATGTTTTTCTTCAGGTTGGAGGGAATTGGTGTTCATGGTGTGTAAAGTTCCATAATTTTGTTGGTGCCGATTAGGAAATAAGTAGTCTTGTTGGGGATAATTTTGTGGTTGTTAAAGTTAACTATAGCCCTGAAAGTAAAAATGAAGAATTGTTGGCAAAGCTTGATTTTCCACAACGTTTTGGGTTTCCGGTTTTTGTTATTCTCGATGCCAAAGGAGATAGAATACACACTCAAAATACCGCTTTTTTGGAAGAAGATGGTTCATATAGTAAGAAAAAAGTTATGCAGTTTTTTAAGCAGTGGTCGCCGGCAGCATTAGATCCTGATAATTATAAATAAGATAGAAATAATTATATTATTGCTGCAATAATTTGCACAACAATTATTAAAAGTACCATTGCTACCGGATAAACCGTTGCATAAGCAATAGCCGGTGCATTTGAGTCACTTATCGAATCGGCAGCTGCCAACCCTGGTGTACTGGTCATACTTCCTGTGATTGCTCCCATTAACTGAAGGATGTTCATTTTATAAAGCCATTTTCCAACAAAAGCAGTAATTAGCATTGGAAGTATTGTAATAACTGCACCAATTAAAAACAGGCTGATCCCATAATTTTGGAAAGTTTCAACAATATGTGCTCCGGCACTGGTTCCAACTGCTGCCAGAAAAAGTATTAATCCAACTTGCCGAAGTAGTTGGTTTGCCGCACCCGACATGGTCCAAATGATTGGCCCGGTTTTTCCAATCCGGCTAATTATAAGTGCGAAAAGAAGTATTCCACCGGTTAATCCCAATCCAAAAGTAAATGATCCAAAATTGATACTTATTTTACCAATCAATACACCCATAATAATTCCAATAGCAATTGGAAGAATATCAGTATCGGAAAGGCGTTTATCATCGTTTCCAAAAATTCTTGTTACCATTAGCATATGAGCTTTGTTACAGGCAATTACCAATTTGTCTCCAAACCTGAGCTTTAAATCCGGGGTAGGTGAAATATCAATTCCGGATCTTCGAATTCGTGTAATTGTTGCATTGTATGTATGTAGCAGGTTAATTTGGGCAATAGTCATATTAACTACCTCTTTATTTGTTACCAGTACTGTATTAACATCGTATTCCGGGTCAAGCCCAATTTCTTGATCGGTTTCGTGTCCGATTAGCAATTTGATACTCTCAAGAGCTTCGGCAGTGCCCACTGCTTTTATCAGGTCGCCATGATTTAATACAGTTTGTGGTGTTGGTATGTGTGCATGTCCATCCTTTACAACTCTCGAAATCACAGCATTTGTAATATACCGAATACGCAATTCACCAATCGATTTACCATCGATATTATCATTCTCTACTATAAAATTTTTCTTTTCAATTTCAGGGAAATTCTCCTTTGATATTATATCAAGTTCATGTTCAGCTTTTTTAACTGAAGTTCGTAACAGAATGGGTATAAATCGGATAAATAAAATAACCCCAATCACACCAAGGGGATATGCCACACCATAACCTATTGATGCAAGCGGAGATTTTGTATAATCGATTGCGGCTGCTAAACCTGGGGTACTGGTAAGCGATCCGGTTAGTAAGCCAATGGCAATGTTTTTATCAATATCGAAAAACAGAATTGAAAGAATTGCGAATGTAGCAGCAGAAATAACCAGTATCGTGGCTAAAGAAGAAAGCTTCCTTCCTTCTTTTTTAAATGAATCAAAAAACCCTGGGCCAGCCTGAATACCAATGGTGAAAATAAAGAGGACCAATCCAAGATATTGAAAATCTGAAGGAATAATTACTCCATAATGCCCAAATATTAATGCAACAAAAATAATAGCGGAAGAATCCAGCGATAATCCTTTGATTTTAATCCTTCCTATAATAAATCCAATTGCAATTATCAGGAATAGGGCAAAGTATGTATTTGATAATAAATTCATTCGATATAATTGTAG
>JABMQB010000926.1 GCA_013203525.1 Mariniphaga sp. | reverse complement strand
TCTCTACTCCATAGCTGCTATAAAGGTTTTTAAAGTGTCGGTATTTTTCTTCGGCCGGAGACCTTAAGGGGAGTAAGTAGATGATTTTTTTGTGATAAAACCCTAATTTTACAAGACTTTTAGCCTTTTTGTGCTGTAATATTAGCATAATCTTACCAGAAAGAAAACCTTTATTATGGCTTATTGATATGGCAATAGAGACCAGAGACAACTCTTACAAAAAACTATAAATGAATACATTGCCTCAGATGATCCGGTACATGGCTATGATGCCGGTAGATCAAAAAAAAATCAAATCAAAAAAAAATATTGTAAGCAATAATTCCATGTGTTACAATTAAATGCGCCTTCAAACCCAAGGAAAGAATTAATTCACAACTAACTGATTTATAAGTAGTTACATAGAATGTCTATAGTACAGAGGGAACAATTTAATAATTATGAAAACCGGTTTTATAGGTTATCGACATTTTGCTGCAAAACTTTATAAATTATTTAAAGAAATTGGAATTGTAAAACAGTTCATTTTCTATCATCCCACAAAAAATTTAGAGGGTTTGAATTTTACAAATGATTTTAATACTTTATTTAGCTGCGATTTTATTGTTGTTGCATCGCCAGATATTACCCATATTGAATATCTTCGTAAGCTAAAAGAATATAAAGGTTATATTTTTTGTGAGAAAATTCCAGCTATAGACAGAGAAGGCTTAAAATTCCTAAAATCTCATAACAATCCAAATCTTTATTTTAATTTTAATTATAGAAAAAGCCAATTATTCCAACTGTTAGAGCAATTTTCTGCTGAGATTTTACATATTAGTTATCAATATGGAATTGGTTTAGCTTTAAGACCGGAGTATAAACTGAATTGGAGGAGTAATCTTTCCGGTGCTTTCTTGGGAGTATTTCAACTCAGTGGCATACATTTGTTTGATTTGCTTTTATTCTGTTTTGGCAGTCCTAAATCTTATAGGTTTACAGCTAGAAACATTTCGCCATATGGCGATTCAGTAGATAACTTCGGAATAAACATGGAATTTAATAATGGTATGATTGCAGAATTATTTTTTAGTTATACTTCTCCATACTGTAATAGCTTAGATATAATTACATCCGAGAAACTTATAAAGTGGGACAACAATGAACTCATAGTAAGGGGGCCAAGAGAGACGCTTGGCAATGACGGATTATTTAAATCACCTCCTGTTATTTCAAGAAAAAAAGTAGACTTTTATAATGATTCTTTAAGAAAATCTATTGAATATTTTATTTCTGTTGTGAAATCAAAACAAACCTTTTCTGAGGCATTATCGGAAAGAAACTTACTATCGACCAAAATTTTCTTAGATATTCTCGAAGATATAAAAAATAAGGAGAAATAAATGTTAAATTCTCGAAATATTGAGTTTCTAAACCGTAAATCTATTGTTTTCGAACCCATTGAACTAAAAATACAGCAAGCAAAGAATCTAGATTTTGACATAAAAAATGATATTTTAGAAAAAATTGACAAAATAATTGGACCTCAAGAAGTAGAATGGATGCAAAGGAATGATGAAAAGGACACCGTTGATTATATTGTTTCCCGTTATAAATTCAAGTTTTACCCTAAATTTAAAAAAATTACCTCTTTCCCACTGCATTTATTAATAGAACCGGTTTCTTTTTGTAACCTTAGCTGTGTTATGTGTTTTCAAAAAGACCCATTTTTTAAAGAAAAAAAGAACAAAGGAATGATTGATTTTTATTTCTTTAAAGATCTGGTCGGCCAAGCATTTGAAAACAATTGCAAAGCCTTGACATTAGCTTCAAGGGGGGAACCGGGCTTGCATCCGCAACTTGGACAGATGTTGGAGCATTGTAAAGGGAAATTCTTCGAGTTAAAAATTAATATGAATGCTTCAGTGCTACATGAGGAACTATGCTATCAAATTCTTGATTCAGGTGTTGACATTGTTGTATTTTCGGTAGATAGTAGCAACAAAGAAGAATATCAGAAGATCAGAAAAGGGGGAAACTTTGATACGGTAGTAAAAAACATACGCCGTTTTTGTAAAATAAAAAATTCAAAAAAAGAATACTCAAAAACATCCGCAAGAATTTCTGGCGTATACCTTGGTAGCCAAGACAAGGAAAAATTTTATGAGTTTTGGGAAAAGATTGTTGACACCATTGCATTCGTACCGGTGATTAATAGGTGGGATACTTATGCGAATAAACTTATAGATAGTTATCAACCCTGTAATCTGCTTTGGGAAAGAATGTACGTTTGGTTTGATGGAACATGTAATCCTTGCGATATTGATTATAAAAGTTATCTAAGTGTGGGAAATGCAAAGAATGCGCTGTTAAAAGAAATTTGGCTGGGTGAAAAATATTTGCATTTGCGCGATCAACATATTAAAGGACGAAGGAAGTTATTTGTTCCATGCGATCGATGTTCCTACTACTACTAATCCTTGCATTTTTGCCAATATAGATGCATCGGAAGCATACAATCAGTCGATAGACGAAATTGTTGTATTAAGTATTGGAACAGGTAAGTTCCTAGTGAGGTTAGATTGGCGACCATTGTTATCTGGAATTAAACATGTTTTGTTATGAGATTTCAAGTTATTTTTGCCTACCATCCAGAATAAAAAGATTATATAGCTGATGTACCCGAGCTCCCAGGATGTATGAGTCAAGGAAAGAATTTGGATAAAGCTATCGAAAATATTAAAAATGCCATAAAGGGTTATCTTCATTTACAAAAGAAGCATGTTTGTGGTTTTGACCAAAGGAAGAAAAACCGTTTTGTTGGTGAGGTAATAGCATAGCATTTCGCGTTACTAGATTAACTGTTAAACTAGCCAATGATTAACTAATCCCGACTGATAAATTGTTCAATTGATAGATTGGTAATTTTTTTGAATAATTTTATACAATAGAGTAATACAATGGGATGATATCCCAGGATGTAGTTACAGATCCTCCCAAAAAGATGCTCCGAATACAAGGGCAGAAGGGCTTTTTGGAATGGCATGTAAACTTTAATCAGGATGGTGACGCGGTAATATGGCAGTATAATTCGAATTCGGCGAACACAAATGTTTTGCCCAAGAAAAGGACTGACGATTTCAAGTGGGAGGTGGAACATTTAAGTAAAATCATGGACGGTCGGGTTAAGAAATCCCCGATATCTCTTGAAAGGGGTCTGGATACCATGATGGTGATTGCCGCTGCCCATCTGTCTCATCAGCAGAAAAGAGTAATGCATATTGATTATTCAAAAGGCTACATGCTTGATGCTATTAGAGGCATGTAAATATGTTACGGACATATTAGAAAGTTAATAGGGGGAGTGGAATGAGTGATAAATTTAATTTTAAGGGATTGTTTATATATGATATGGCGAACAACCACCAGGGGAGTGTAGAGCATGGACTAAAGATAATTAATGAAATAGCGAAAGTCTCCAGAGAGGAAGGCGTAAGGGGGGGGGCACTCAAATTTCAGTTTAGGCATCTGGATACCTTTATACATCCCGACTTCAAAAACAATCCAAACCTGCCCCACATTCCTCGGTTTGTAGCAACAAGGCTTTCTGATGAAGAATACAGGACATTAACCGATAATGTACGGGAAAATAATTTAACTACAATAGCTACTCCTTTTGACGAAGCGTCAGTAGAGTTAATTGGTAAACTGGGAATCGAAATTATAAAGATAGCCAGTTGTTCCGCATCTGACTGGCCACTTATAGAAAAGATTGCCGAAACACGTAAACCGGTAATTGCTTCAACGGCCGGACTTATGCGGTTACGGGTAGAGCCGTCTCTACTCCATAGCTGCTATAAAGGTT
>JABMQB010000925.1 GCA_013203525.1 Mariniphaga sp. | reverse complement strand
GATAATAAGCTGGTAAGCGGTTTGAAGCCAGTAAGCTACTTTGGTTCTAACTGAATTAAAATGTTTGAATTAAATGAAAACCGGTAATAAATTTATAACCGCTAACCAGCTAATTCATTAAGATAAAATTTGATTATTAAGATTAGATTTATTATTTTTGATTTTTTTTAACCAAAATATATTATTATGAAAAAATTATTACTTTTTAGTTTAGCCATAAGTATTGGCTTTTTTAGCTTTTCACAGGAAAGGATTAACGTTAAAACAAGTCCTGTAAAGCGAGAACACCTAAATGCAATTAAGGATATTTCAAAGTTTGAAAACCCTTATAATCCTTATGTAAGAACAACAGAATTTTCTCCTGTTGAAACTCAGATCGGTGAGACACAGTATGACCTGCAAACTAACGGTTCCACTCAAAACAGAATATATTTATATGAAGATGGAACTATTGGTGCAGTATGGACAATGGGATTTGACCCTTCAGGTTTTGCTTTACGCGGAACAGGTTATAACTTTTATAACGGAACCGATTGGGGTCCGATGCCAACTGAAAGGATAGATGATGAAAAAACCGGTTGGCCTTCTTATACGCCTTGGGGACCTGATGGCGAAATAGTTGTTAATCACACTATGCTTGACGGATTAGGCATTTATAAACGCACTATCAAATTTGAAGGTGAATGGATTAAAACAGTTTTAGCAGGACCTCCGGGAAAAGAAGACTTATCATGGCCCAGAATGGTTACTACCGGCGAGAATAACGAAGTAATACATACAATTTCAACTACTTATTCGGAATATGAGAATTTGGATTTTGCTCTTTTATATGCAATGTCAAATGATGGTGGAGAAACATGGAATCCGGAAAATCTCATTCTGGATGGCATGACAAGTGATGATTATTTAGGATTTGGAGGTGATGATTATGATTTTGCCGAACCAAAAGGAGATACTATTGCTTTTATTGCCGGGGCATATACATACGACCTGTTTCTTATGAAATCTACGGATAATGGCGATACATGGGAAAAAACCATTATCTGGGAACACCCGTATCCGTTTTTTGATTTTACAACAACAATAACCGATACTTTTTATTGTGTTGATAATTCAATTACCGTTGCTTTGGATAATGAAGGTATGGCTCATGTTGCTTTTGGAATCACAAGAATACTAAACGATGAATTAAGCACAACTTTTTGGCATTATTCCGGTGTTGATGGAATTGGATACTGGAACGAAACTATGCCGGCATTTGAAGGAATAAACGGTCTTGACCCTGATGTACTTGCTGAAACAGGTAGTTTAATAGGATGGACACAAGATGTTAATGGAAATGGAATCATTGAATTCCTCCCCGATGGTATTCATGTTTATCGCTCTTTAGGTTTATCTACAATGCCATGTCTGAGCATAGATGAAGAAAATAATATTTTCCTCGCTTATAGCTCTACAACCGAAACATACGATAATACCGAAAAAAATTATAAACATATCTGGGTGCGAAGTTCACCTGATAATGGTTTAAACTGGGGTCCGTTTTATGACCTTAACTCTCATCCTATGCATTTTCTTGACGAATGCTTGTATGCTGATATCTCTCCAACTTCTGACGAAAATATTCATATTCTTTACCAAACCGACTATATTCCCGGACTTGCTCTTGATGGTGATCATTCTTATGTTGATAATATTATATATCATGCAGCATTACCTAAAGGTGACCTTGTTGCTGTCCCTGAAAATAATAATACTTTTACCCAAGAAAATGTATCTCAAAACTATCCGAATCCGTTTAATAATACTTCAATTGTAATTGTAAGACTTGAAAAAGCCTCTCAACTTAGTCTTGAAGCGTTTAACATGACCGGACAAAAAGTTTATGAAATAAGTAATGGAAAAGTTGGTGCCGGCTCTCATACATTAACTATTGATGCAAGTAATTTAAGTCCGGGTGTTTATTTTTACACAGTATTTGCAGGTGAGGATGCAGTAACAAAGAAAATGATTGTTAATTAATTTGTATTAAAACATTCCATTTCTCTATTAGTGAAACAGACCTACGAGGTTTTCAAAACCTCGTAGGTCTTGAAGATAAATTATTCTTGTTCGGACAACAGTGAATGTTTATAATGATAATAAGCTGGTAAGCGGTTTGAAG
>JABMQB010000924.1 GCA_013203525.1 Mariniphaga sp. | reverse complement strand
CTTCTATACTTTGCGTTTTCTCTTTGTGGTCTTTGCGAGAAATAAATTTGTTTCAAAATTATATTTTCCCAACCACCACCACATTGGTAGCCTGTTCCATCTCGTCTTTTTCAATCCGCCTCTTGAATTCTTTAACTTTTGATAAAAGTTTCTCATAAATCGGTTGACCTTTTAAAACCTCTAAATGTTCCTTTAAACGATTTACCCAGAAATCAACTGTTTCAGTATTAGCAATAAAATTTTTCACATTAAAATAATCAAAGGAAGTTAAAATATGGATTTTAGTTTGCTGGATAATCCAGAATTTTATTATTTCTATCTGGTTACAACGATTTTCAGGATTCCCCTGCATTTAGGACAAAGGGTGTGTTTTTTCTGGTCGATATCTTCAACATAGGTCCCGGGACGCATCACACAAGTGGGGATGTGGCAGTGAATCAATCCAAAGGCATGGCCTAGCTCATGGATAATAATTTTCAGGAACCGGTTAAATAGCAGGTCCTCGTTTCGGGGCATTCCGTACAATTCGTTTTTAAGCCGATATGACGAAACAATTCCTGCTTTTCCCTGGAGTATCGCCTGCCCGAAAATAAAGGTGAGAATGGGGATAAACAGGTCAACATGAAACAATCCGATAGTCTTATCTTTGCTTGATCCATATTCGTTATCTATTTGTTTTAAAAGCTTATTGCCGTCATATTGCCTTCGGGTGGGATCATAAAATACCGATAAGTCGATAAATTTTTCGGTAAAATTCACCGGCAATTGAAATTCGGATTTAACACTTGATGCTATCCTTGCGAGATAATCTATCTCAAATGATCCATATGAAACCAATAAAATGCCTTGTGTATCCAAATTCGTTTTTAATAGATGAATATTTTTTTTCGTGTCTTTTACCGGAAGCAAGATTATTCAAAATGCGCACTAATCGCATAACACGATCATTTTCCCCCTTTAGGTTTTAATTCGTATTTTTTTATTTTATTGTAAAGCGTTACCCTGTCAACCTGCAGAGCTTTAGCCGACCGGGTGATATTCCATTCAAATTTATTAAGGATTTGCAAAACGTATTTTTTTTCCAGGTCGGAGAGGCTGCCGGTTGAGTCGTTTATGATATCTTTTTGAAAGGGGAGGTCTTTTAACCGTATTTCCTTTCCATTCCCGATCACAATAGCACGTTCAATCATATTTTCCAGTTCACGCACATTTCCCGGGAAATCGTATTGTTCGATGCGTTTTAATACAGCGGGGTCAATGCTGATAAGGTCGCGGCTCATTGAGTTACAATATTTTTTGATAAAGTGATTAACAAGCATCGGGACATCTTCAGTCCGTTCCCTTAAAGGCGGAACTAGGATGTTAACAACATTCAGCCTATAATAAAGATCTTCACGGAAAATTCCCTTTTCCACCAGATTTTTTAGGTTCCTGTTTGTTGCACAGATGACCCTGAAATCGGATTTAATTTCTTTATTCCCTCCAACCCGGACAAATGTTTTTGATTCGAGGACGCGCAATAGTTCAATTTGCATTTTTCCTGAAATGGTTGCAATTTCATCCAGGAAGATGGTTCCCCCGTCAGCCATTTCGAACCGGCCTTTCCGATTAAACATGGCACCTGTAAAGGCTCCTTTTTCATGCCCGAATAATTCACTCTCAAGCAAATCTTCCGACAAAGCACCGCAATGAACAGTTACCAACGGGAAAAATTTCCGAGAGGAATTGGAGTGGATTGCCCTTGCAACAAGTTCCTTTCCTGTGCCACTTTCACCGGTGATGATTACCGAGGAATTTGACTGTGAAACGCTTTCAACATCTTTAAAAACCTTAATCATTGCCTTGCTGTTACCAACAATATCTTCAATGTTTTCCAACGAAATTACCCTGTTCTTTAAGGCCTCATTTTCGGTTTTTAACAAAATCTGATTGGCCGCATTACGGATCAGGTGCGACAAATCATCCGGATCAAAAGGTTTGGTTACATAATCGTAGGCTCCGTCCTTTAATGCCCTGACCGCGGTTTCAACCGAGGCATAGGCAGTCATAACTATAACAATGGCTTCTTTATTCAGAGCTTTTATTCTTCGGTGCATTTCAAGCCCGTCCATTCCCGGCATTTTTATGTCAGCAAGGATGATGTCATAATTTCTGGATTCAAGCATCAACAATGCTTCTTTTGCATTTGCTGCTACTTCTACCTGATAGCCATCTTCAATAAACCAGTTGTACAGTGAATCCCTGACAGATTCCTCATCATCGACGATCAATAATGAAATGTTTCTTTTCATGGTTTTTTTATGTTTTTATCAACGATAAAATGATTGACATGGTCGTACCTTTTCCGGCTTCAGAATTAATTTCTATTTTTCCTTGGTGGCTTTGAACAATACCGTGGACAATTGCCAGGCCTAACCCGATGCCGCTGGCATTTTGTTTAGCTGAATAAAAAGGTTGAAAGATGTGAGGAATGTCTTCCTGAGCAATACCGACACCGTTGTCGGATATTTCAAGCTTTATATGCTCATTATCCGGATTACTGGTTTTCATCAGTATTTCCCCATTTTCGGTTACTGCTTCTGAAGCATTTACAAGAAGGGCAACGCAAACCTGTTTGATCTGGTTATCGTTACACTTGATGAAGTCTGAACTTGCTGAGAAATCGGTATAAAAGTGAATATCGGACATCTGCATCTGATGCGCAACCAGGTCGTTTGTTTCTTTCAAAATCTGATGCAGGTGTTTGTTTTGAAAATTTTCCTGATCTTTTCGTGAAAAATCGAGCAGCCCTTTAACAATATCTCCGCACCGTTTTGTTTCTGTTTCAATTACTTTTAAATATTTTAACATCGACTCGGTAACAGCAGGATTTAATTCCATCTTGTTTAATTTTTTCGATAGTAATTTGGTGTAGGTTAATATTCCGGTTAATGGATTATTTATTTCGTGGGCTACCGAAGAAGACAATTTTCCCAGTGAGGTAATCCTTTCGATGTGGATTAATTCATTTTGAATTTCAGACAGCTCCTCCGATTTTTTTTGAACTTTATATTCCAATTGATGTGACCAGTTTTCCAGTTCTTTGTTAGCAGCATCCAGGTTGTCGAGCATATTATTAAAAGCCAGGGAAACCAGCCGCATATCATCCAGCAGGCTTGGTTTTATTTCGAGGCGCCTGCTTTTATCTCCTTTCGAAACCGCTTCGCTCGCAGAAACAATGGCATTTAAAGGTTTTTGAATTTTATTCCGGGTAAAAAAAATTAAAAATACAATCAGTACGATTGTGGTTATAGCAGCCAATATATAAAATTCAGTGGAAGATTTTGAAACCGCTGAGTCTAATACATCCAAAGGAACTTTTATAATCAGCGACCCAAGAACCTTTTCATTTTGATTGTGGGCGTGACAGGCACTTACATAACATGACTGTTCATTGTAAATTGGCGACCTGATTAGTAACTGGCGGTGTCCTTTATCGCTTTGGTTCATGGAACAGGCACTTTTAAAATCGATTATCTGGTACGATTTTTCATTGGTTGGAAACATTTCATTAAAATTGGTATGGCAGCTTACACAGTTAGGATTACTCTGACTGGTGCTATTCGGTGAATAGGTGGAATATACTACGCTATCATGGTTGTCGTACATATTAACCTCATCGATCCCGGGCATTGTATTTATAATGTCCAACGTACTTTGAAGCGCACTTTTGTCATTTTTTAACATTGAATGGTACAACGACCCTTCAATAATCGACCCAATATTATTTCCCCGTTGCCTGATAACGGTATTTAAATATTCTTCGTACACCGAGTTAAAAATGGCACCAAATGCGATAAACAAAAAAAACGACATAAGGGCAATGATATAAACAACACGGGCATATATGGATGAACTGAATCTTAAATACTTACGGATAAAAATAATAATCGATTTTTTCACCTTTTTTTGATTTTTGAATGAAAGCCAATTAGTGATTATACCATTGCCTCATAAAGCTTCCCGGAAGCTTTTTCCGGTTTATTGCAAATTACGAAAAAGAACAAGTAATTATAACAAATTGTATAATGTTCTTTAACCGGTTATATTCAGAAATTCTTTTTGGAAATCATCCCATATTTCCGGTTGTAAATCAGCCAGGGGATTTATCTGAAGTTCACCTCCTTCCTGAAAAACCAGTGTTTGATCCCGGGAATATTTTCCAGTTGAAACAGACAGAAAATCTTTAAGGTGCCTTAGTTCGGCATTAAACCAGGCAGTTGCATCCTCTGCCAGGTAGCTGTTGTTTGTTTCAGCTTTCCAGCTTGCCGGTTTTATATCATACATCCAGCCGCTACCATATGGGTCGTTGTTAAGTAATCCCGGAGTATCGCTGATACGGTAATTTGCATTTATAATTTCTCCAGAAAGCGGAGAAAATATGTTAAGCCGTTTTCCATCCCGGTCGATTTCCGCAACCAACTCTCCTTTTTGTACTGAATCTCCTGGAGATTTTAACGGGTTTACTGTTATATTCCCGGTAATTTTCACAAGAAAATCATCCAATCCTACCCTGGCATTCCCTGTTTTTCCGAGACGTGCCAGGTATGATTTTTATAAAAGAATAAACCTTGCGGAATTTGTAAAACTCCGGCAG
>JABMQB010000923.1 GCA_013203525.1 Mariniphaga sp. | reverse complement strand
TTTATTTGGCAAAAAGAAATGAATGGATTAGGCGATGCCATCAAATTAGCCCGCTACCATGTTAATAACGAACCTTTTGCAATCCTTTTAGGCGATACCCTTGTAGATGGTGGGGATGTTCCTGTAACCAAACAATTAATCAAAGTTTACGAAAAATATGGAGGCCCGGTAGTTGCCCTTGAACAAGTAAAACCCGAACTGGTTAGCCGTTATGGTGTTATTGACGGGGAATTAATTTCAGAAAATATATTAAAAGCAAATAACTGGATTGAAAAACCAACTATCGAACAGGCGCCTTCGAACCTGGCAGTTGCAAGCCGCTATATTTTTACACCTGAAATTTTTTCTTATCTCGATAAAATAGGAACCGGCATAAATAACGAAGTCCAGCTAACCGATGCCATGAAATTAATGGTAAAAGAACACCCGATGTATGGCTTAATATTTAAGGGAAAGCGATATGATATAGGTAATAAACTTGGATTCCTGAAAACCAACCTGATATATTCGTTGAAAGACCCTGAAATAAGTGATTCGGTTAAAAGTTGGTTAAAGGAATTTGCTAGAGAGTTGGAGGATTAAAAATTAAAATTCTGAGCAGAAGGATGGCATCCTTTTTATCATTTATTCAATTAATTACAGATAACGTTCAACCATGCCCATACTCAAACCATTTCGTACCAGCACACATTCAACCCCGTGCCGGCTTATTTCTTCCACATTCCGGTATTCATCATCAAAAAAAACCATTTGATTATAATCTATTTGAAAGTGTTCTTGTAAATTCCTGAAATGGGTTGTTTTTATATCAGGGTAAATTTCCTTTTTTATAAAAAAATGGTCAATGTTAAAAAGCTGAAGCAAGTTATTTGCCCAATCGGGCTCATAAGTTCGTGATGCAATAGCAATTAGTTTTTCCATTTCCTTTAGTTTCGCAAGAATTTTTCTAACATCGGGGTATAATCTGATCCATTTACCTGAGCTATCATAAACTTCACCTTTCTCAGCATGGTACGGTGGATTTGTTGCATCGCACCATGTACCACCTGCATCCCAAATTGTAAAATCAAGGTCAAAAACAAATAATTCCTTTTCCACGTGTTTATAATTTATTATTTTCAAAGGTAACACATGCCTACCTGTTCGGCAAACAGGAAACTCGCTATTATAATCATTCTCTGTTTATAAAAACTTTTATTATGCCCCGTTTCATCCGGTTAAAATAGCAGAATCGATTGTTATAAAATCTGTCAATTCTTAAAATAAGGCAAAATATTTCCTTATATAATATTTTTTCACTTACCTTTTCAACAACCTAATAGTGAAAACTCAGGGAAAACCTGACGATATATTTATTTCATATTACATAACTTTGTTCTAAAATATATCAGTAATGAAAAAAGTACTCATACTAATATTTTGTTTGTCATCGGTTTATGCATCCGGTAAAGTTGGATTTGGTGCAGGATTCGACCTTTCTCCCAATGCTGCCAGGATAAGCCTGCGAAACTGGTTTAGCAAAACTTCAGGATTTGAATTGGGATTTGGACCAACAGCTTATTTTGAAGATTTTATTTTTAACGATATCAGTATACAGGGCAAATATATGTATGGTTTTAGATATGATGGTTATTTAAGGACATATGTTGGAGCCATAGCACGGTATACAATTGTGAAAGATCCCAGATTTCATAAAAACCTTCCATCGGGAGGAATTTTTGCCGGAAACGAATGGTACCTCGGAAAATTTAAGAACCAGGGCATAGCAATTGAAGGCGGAGTAATGTATGGGCGGATATCCAGACAACAATATATTGAGGGTTCGAATGTTTCTATTACCGATTATTATAAAGAATTCCCTCTTTATTTGACATTTAGTTATAAATTCTATTTCAGATAATTAGACTATTGTTCCAATAATAAAGGATTATCATATCCAATTTTCTGATTCAGTTCAAAGTCATATAAAGTCAGAATTCTTAATCTGTAATAAGCAACCCAATAAGTTTGAAGCGAACTTATATAATCGCGTTTTGCTCTTTCACGCTCCGATAATGCAATATTCATATCGGTTATAGTGATTTCACCATTTTGGAATTTTTTTAGTGCTATTACATATCCACTTCCAGCAACGTTATCAGCCTCTTTTGCTGTGACAAGGTTATCTTCTAATAATCCAAATTGTTCAACCTGAACAATTATTTCACGTTCAAAATCAATCCGGTCTTTTTCCACATCATATATCGTAAGATCCCGGCGCGATTCTGCCAGTTTAACTGCCGAAGCTGAACGTCCCCAGTCAAGTACCGGAATACTTAACGAAAGATTTAAGGTACGTTGTATTTCAGGTTGCTCATAAATACCAGTCATCGTTTCTGCACTATTTGACATTCCGTAACTACCTTGTAAAGTTGCACTTAATCCATTCTTGCTCTTTGCATTCTTTAAATCCCTGTCGGCCTCAATTAACCGACGTTGAAATTGTGAACCTTCTTTCCTGTTTTGTTTGGCTTCTTGCAATGCAGTTTGCATATCAATTTCAAATAAGCTTATATCAAGTGGTATTTTTAAATCAAATTGTTGGTCCTGACTTAAACCAATATATGATTTTAATTCAAAATCTGCATTTTTTAAGTCCATTCTTGCACTATTTAAAGCCTTTTGTGC
>JABMQB010000922.1 GCA_013203525.1 Mariniphaga sp. | reverse complement strand
GCTACGCTCCACTCCACAAAGAGGGGTTTAAGAACTGTAAACAATATTTAGGATTAAAAATAAAGTGTAAATTTGAAACAGGATTAAGAAATAGAAAGTGTAAACTTTTTTCAGGACGAGTCATTGAGCTAAAGCCCGAATAACTTCCGGTTTTGTGGTACTTCTTGGATCA
This sequence comes from Mariniphaga sp., assembly GCA_013203525.1. Lineage (GTDB taxonomy): Bacteria > Bacteroidota > Bacteroidia > Bacteroidales > Prolixibacteraceae > JABMQB01. The sequence continues at coordinate 2,625 of JABMQB010000922.1, read as the reverse complement.
GGGCCCACAAGGTTGGGTTTTAACATTATCCGTGATTTGTTTTTCAGGACGTTCTCTATTCCTCCAATTAAATCAATCGCATTTTCAACTGCATAATCTATATTGCCGTTTTTAATTTTCACTATACTCACAATTGGTGAGTTTGTGAAGGGATATAATCCAGCCGCTATAGCAACCGACCCTGCAAGGCTTGTGAATACAAAATCCCTGCGGCTTATTTTGTGGTTAGCCATTTGTCCATTTTTAAATATTTCTGAAAAAGTTACAAAAACAAGATCAGAATACAATACTTCGCCGGGTTATTAATCATAAGTAAAAAATTTGAATGGTCTGCTAAAAAGAGAATACGCTATTGTTGAATTAATGGAAAATCTCTTGCAACATTAAAGGTTATTCCCATCTTTGTTCCGAGCTGAGTCCCCCTGAAATTCTGGTATACAGGTATATCCAGCATAGCCGAAAAATTCCATTTTTCTTTCAGGTAATAATTTATTTGTGGTGAAACAAAGAATAAAATACTTCCTGTTGATTCTTTGTCACAACAATCAATTTTATCCTTGCCCCTTATTTCATTCCGTAGTTGAATAATGGCTGTCCAATCACCCTTAAGCCAGGGAAACATTAAATGTTTGGATATAAAAAATGACGTATAAAAAGCACTTCCCAAACGATATTCCTGTGGATTCCTGAAATTTGATTCAAATCGGTTTATTACAAAATAGCGCAATCCCCTTTCCGAGTTTTCTTTAACAAAAAACGACTGTAAAACAATCCCATATGCTCCATTAGAAGGTTGCACTTCAATGGGCAGTTCAACACCATCGACAATCTGTGGTTTTGTTGTGAAAGGTATTTTAGCACCCATGCTGACTGACAGATAACGCCTGTTAAAATTATCTTTAAACAATCCAAATTTTGCGGATACTACAGCATTTGAAAAACCGGATCCTGTCAATGAATATTCCGGGTCAATATTATATTTCTGGGTTTTATTGATAAAATAACCCAATTCAGTTTCTAATGTCAGTTTATTCGTTATACCATATCCCAGAATATATCCCAGATAATTATAATTAGCGTTTTTAATTAAATCAAAATCAGCATGTTTGGCATTTTCAAAAAATCGATTTCCATAGTTAAACCTGTAAAATGTAATAAAACGTAAGGTGTGTTTTTCCAAAACCAAAAGATTTGTTGACCCACCTACCGGATTTACAGCTGAAAGGCATTGCGACTGTACATTTTGTGTACATAAAATCAAAAAAACAATATAAACAATCTTCATACTATTGAACAACAATATAGATTGTTTTGGATTCGGATTGATTATTACCATCTTTTATAACACATAAAATTTTATTTCTACCTACATGGCATGGCGATACAGCATATACTACATCGGAACCGCTGCCTAAAATATTTCCTAAGCTTGCTGACCAGTTATATGATAATTTGTAGCCCGAAGCTAGAGCTGTTATATTTGTTGATTCTCCGGGCTCAAGTGGATCCCGCTCTGATGTCAGGCTATTAAAAACAAGCAGCTCATTTGTCGGATCCGGTTGATATTCTTCAGGTTTTTCACATGAAAAAAACAGAAATAATAATACCGGTATTATTAATAAAAAATATTTTTGTACTTTTTTAAACATCGATTATTTATTAGTCATCTTTAATACATCTGATTGAAAAAGCATACGATTTCGAAAATGTATTCCACCTGCCTATTTTATCTGAATTAATATCCAGGCAACGGCGCCACGCATTTGCTCCATGTTCTGAGGAAGTCCACATATATTCATACTTATTAAGAAGCAGATACGAACCGGATGATGAACGTCTCCCGGATAATAAGGCTTCATAACCCGAATCACCTCCCATTTTAAGTTTAGTGCCAACATTATCACCTCTCCAGATGTTTTCCATTTCTGCTTCAACCTGAGTCATTCCAAGATATATTTCAAGATTTTGCCATTCCTTATCAGCCGGCAGATGCCAGCCGTCGGGGCAGATTCCCTGAGTTTTTTCAAGGGTAGAGTTATCCATTGCAACATTCCATGTATATAAGCGTCCATATGTTTCAGCTTGGGCAGGAATATCAGAATAACAATAGGATATAATATCATCTCCATTGGGATTTTTGGTTACTTTCAAATTCTCCTGCATCCAGGTCTGTTCCCCGATTTTAACCGTTTTATAAATGTTTCCTTCGACATCTGTTACAAGATTGCCCGGTTCCGGTTGAGTAATTAATACACTATCAATTTTTAATGAGTCAATTGCATCTGTCACTGTTACTGTATAAACCCCTGCAATCAGGTCGTTTATGTCCTTTTCTGTTGATCCGTTTGACCAAATATATTCAAAGGGAGGTACACCGCCTGATACAGTTAAATTAATATATCCGTTATTTTCCCCGTATTGTGTAACATTATATGCCTGGAAACTAAGTATAAGAGGATCCGGGTTAGGTTGTACGATAATTATCGTTTCATTTTTTCTTTGATTATCGGAATCTGTAATGAGAATAGCATATACTCCTGCCACCAAACTGTCAATATCCTGGGTTGTTTTGCCATTTGACCACTGATAATTAATTGGAGGATTACCCCCAGTAACAGTTAAATC
>JABMQB010000921.1 GCA_013203525.1 Mariniphaga sp. | reverse complement strand
TGTAAGAATATTAACCAAAATTACTTCGGTAACTTTGTTACAATACATTATTTTAAAGAACGGTAAACCAATTAATAATTTAAAATATGCTTTGGCGAGTTAAACCGCACAACGCGTTAGATAGTAATATGATAACTATCATAAACCATTTTTCAGACCAACAGTTATAAGAAAGTATATTTGAAACCATAATATAAAAGCTACCAGAAATGAATAAAACATTTTTAATTTTTATTCTCACAATTGTGAGTTTAACCCAATTGACAGCCCAAATGGAATCACCTTATTTTAATCTTTGCAGCTTCGAAGGATCGGTTGAATCGGCAGCAACGAAGGTTAAAAATGCCTTGCACGAAAAAAGCTTCAAAGTAATTGGTGAATACAGTGTTGGTGGAAATGAAAACCTTTATGTAATTTGTTATACACGAAATGATCTTGAAGAAATTGCTTTAAGTTTTGCTGATCGTGGATCATTGGCTGCTACGCTTAAAGTTGGGGTTAAAAAAAATGGGAATTCAGTTACAGTGAGCATGATAAATCCAATGTATTTGTTTTATGCATATTTTATTGATGGAATTGAAGAACATGAAAATACTTTAAAAGAAATTTCAGACCAAGCGATTAACGCAATTAAATCTGTTGGTAATAGCCTGGAAGCATTTGGAGGCGAGCTTGAAAAGAAAAAACTTCAGAAATACCATTACAAAGTAATGATGCCTTATTTTAAAGATGCAGAAAAACTAAATACATTTTCTTCTTTTGAGGAAGGATTAAAAACTACCCAGGGAAATTTATCGGAAGAACTGGGTCAAACAAAAAAAGTATATGAGTTGGTTTATGCCGATAAAGAAGTAGCCGTTTTTGGAGTTGCTCTTTTGAATGAAAAAGATGGCGAATCACATTTTCTTCCAATTATTGGCGAAGATCATTTAGCAGCTATGCCTTATGAAATTATTCTTCAGGGGAATGAAGCAACCATCCTTCCGGGAAGATATCGTATTGCTTTGCACTGGCCTGAACTTACTATGGGTACCTTTATGAAAATTATGAGTACACCGGGAGATATTAAAAAAACACTAAAAGGTTTAACAGAATAAAGGCAGAGACCGGTTCAAAACGAATCGGTTTTTTGTTTAAAAACTTCCAAATATTGAATGATTTATTGAATTAAAATAAATGGTTGAATAAATATTAAAACCTTCTTTATTTGTATGAAGTTTGCGTTCGATGTACAAAACCGGTTCTCCTTTTTTGAGTTGAAGAAGAGCCTTTATTTTTTCATCCGGTTTTATTGCTTTCAATTTTTGCTCACCGCCTAAAATTTCAACCTGATAGTTTTTTCGTAATTCATCAAACAACGATTTGTCTTGCAACGACCGGCTTGTAAACCTGGGTAAGTTAATATTTGGGATATGGTTAATATCATAAAAAACCGGTTCCTCATCAACATATCTTAATCGCTCAATATGAATGCAACCCGATTCCTTTTCAATTTGTGATAATTCAAACGGAAAAGAATCCACCCATTTCCTAATGATTGGTTTTTGAAGAATATCCGTTTTTAAGTGCCTTGCCCCAATTGCTGATGCTGTACCTGAAATCGATAATATTCCAATATTTTTCAGTTGTTTCCTTACAATACTTCCCTTCCCTTGTTTTTTAATTATAAGCCCATCTTTTAATAATGCATCCAGGGCATGCCTGACTGTGGGCCTGGTTAAATTATGTACAGCACATAATTCATTTTCAGACGGCAATAAAGCTCCCTCTTCGTAAACACCGCTTAAAATGTGTTTTCGTAAAAGTTCATACAATATTTTGTATTGTGGCAACTTCAACATTGGGGCTAAGTTAAGAAATTTTTAAAATATATAAAAACAACTTGTAAATACAAGTTATAAAATATATTTTTACAATTTGAAAAGGAATAATAAATAACATTGCTGATTTTCAGATATTTGTAATTTAATCTATAGAATATTTGTTATTACAAGTTGCATAAACTTTAAAATATATCTAAATGGCGGTACCTGTTTTAATGCCAAGGCAAGGGCAATCGGTTGAAACCTGCATTCTTGGACAATGGTATAAGAAGATTGGGGAAGAAGTGATTGAAGGAGATTTACTCTTTTCCTACGAAACCGATAAAGCTTCATTTGAAGAAGAGGCAAAAGAAAATGGCGTTCTTCTGACTACTTTTTTTGAAGAAGGAGACGAAGTTCCAGTTTTAGTAAATGTTGCGGTAATAGGCAAAAAGGGAGAAACTTTTGATGAATTTAGTCATGGAATAGGGCAAACACCGGATGTAAAAAATGTACCAAAAGAAGAAGAAGTGCCAATTGTAAAAAATCCATCCGAAGAAAAAATTACTATCAAAGAAAGCAAAATTAAAATATCACCTTTAGCACGCAAAAAGGCTCAATCGGCAAATATCAATATTTCAATAATTACTGGCACGGGGCCAAACGGAAGAATAATTGCCCGAGATATTGAAGCATTTCAAAAAGATTCAAAACGTGTAATTCAAAAAGTAAAATCAGATAAAAATTCAGAACAAACAATTATCGGAAAGGATTTTGAAATAAAACCTGTTACTAATATGCGTAAACTGATTGCAAAGGCAATGCATCAGTCGCTTCAAAATTCTGCACAGCTAACCCACCACATGAGTGCAGATGTAAAAAAATTGCTTGATTTCAGGGACCAGGTAAAAATAGCTATGAAAAAACGGGAACTACGTGTAAACATTACCTTGAATGTGATGATTAGCTACTGTGTTGTTCGTGCATTAAAAAAACATCCTGCTGTAAACAGCCACTTCCTGGGAAATACAATTAAAACATTTAATAAGGTTCATCTGGGTATTGCCGTTGATACCCGGAAAGGATTGATGGTGCCAACCGTTAAAAATGCTGACGATTTATCACTAATAGAATTAGGCCGGCAAATTGAGGATTTACGGATGAAGAGTATTTCGAGAAAAATAAACCCGGATCTTTTACTAAATGAATCTGCTACATTCTCAATATCAAATCTCGAAGGATATGGTGTTGAAATGTTTACACCGGTAGTAAATATTCCGCAGGTAGCAATATTAGGTGTTAATACAATAATGCTGCGCCCAACCGAAATAAGCAAGGGCGTTGTTGGGTTTGTCCCTCATATTGGCTTATCCTTAACGTATGACCACAGGGCACTTGATGGAGGTCCGGCAACAATGTTTTTAGCAACTGTTAAAAAGGAGATAGAAAACTTCGATCAAACTATTAATTAAATTCAAATCAATCAATTCCATATATTATAGAAAGTCATGCCAAAAGCACAATTTATAAATCCATCGGAAGTTCGCAAAAGCGGACAAATTGATTTTACTCCTATCCCGATTAATCAATACAGTAAAACTATTGAAGAAGAAAAGGAAAATTTTTCAAAAGAAGATTTCCTGAGAATATATCATGACATGGTTGTAATTCGTGAATTCGAAACCATGTTAAACCTTATTAAAATCAGAGGTAAATATAATGGGATTGAATACAATCATCCGGGGCCGGCACATCTTTCAATCGGACAGGAAGCAGCGGCTGTTGGTATGGCATATACTTTAAATGTCGATGATTTTATTTTTGGATCACACCGCAGCCATGGTGAAATTCTTGCTAAAGGGCTTTCCGCAATTCATAAATTAAATGATAAGGCATTAATAAAAATTATGGAGTCCCACTTTGACGGTGTAACATTCAATCCGGTAAAAAAAGGGCACGAAGGAACTGTAAAGGAGCTTGCTATAAAATTTCTATTATATGGGACATTGGCAGAAATATTTGCCAGGGAAACAGGATTCAATAAAGGCCTTGGTGGCTCGATGCATGCATTTTTTACTCCATTTGGTGTTTACCCAAATAATGCAATAGTAGGTGGCTCAGGCGATATTGCTGTTGGTGGAGCTTTATATAAAAAAGTAAACCGCAAAAAAGGGATCGTTGTTGCTAACATCGGCGATGCCTCAATGGCCTGTGGCCCAGTTTGGGAAGGATTGGCTTTTGCAACCATGGACCAGTTTACTGAATTATGGGATGGTGACATGAAAGGTGGGCTTCCGCTAATTGTAAATATCATGAATAACCAATATGGCATGGGTGGTCAAACCTGTGGCGAAACCATGGGCTATAAAATTGCTGCCAGAATTGGCGCTGGCTTAAATAAAGATCAAATGCATGCCGAACGGGTTGATGGGTACAATCCATTAGCAGTTATTGATGCTTATAAACGCAAAAAGAAAATATTAGAAGAAAAGCGTGGTCCGGTTTTACTGGATATTCTCACATATCGTTTTAGTGGCCACTCCCCTTCCGACGCCTCGTCATACCGATCAAAAGAAGAAATGGAAGCATGGCAGGAGCAGGATTCAATAATTTGGTTTGGAAATGAATTGGTGAAAGCCGGTATTGTTTCAGAAAATGAATTTGATTTAATTAAATCAAATACAGAAGAATTAATATCATCCAGTTTGAAACTCACTATCGATGAAAAAGTTTCTCCTCACATGAATAAAAAATCAAATCCGAACCTGATAGGAGAAATGATGTTTTCAAATGGTTCAATTGATAAAATGGAAGACCGGGAGCCGGAAGTGAACCATCCAATGAATAAAAATCCAAGGGTAAAACAGATTGCCAGAAAAGAACGCTTTATGTTCGACAAGGATGGAAAACCTTATTCAAAAATTAAAACATATTCCATACGCGATGGGATTTTTGAAGCCATCATCGACCGATTTTATAAAGACCCAACCCTGATAGCTTATGGAGAAGAAAACCGTGACTGGGGTGGCGCATTTGCAGTTTACCGTGGATTAACAGAAGCATTGCCATATCACAGACTTTTTAATTCACCTATATCAGAAGCCTCAATAATAGGAACAGCTATTGGTTATGCCATGTGTGGAGGCAGGGTAATTCCCGAATTAATGTATTGTGATTTTTTAGGGCGTGCTGGTGATGAAGTTTTTAATCAACTTCCGAAATGGCAAGCCATGAGTGGCAATGTATTAAAAATGCCTGTGGTTCTCAGAGTCTCTGTTGGATCAAAATACGGTGCCCAACATTCGCAGGACTGGACAGCGCTGGTATCGCATATACCCGGTTTAAAAGTTGTTTTCCCGGCAACACCCTACGATGCAAAAGGATTAATGAACTCCGCACTTCAGGGAACTGACCCGGTAATTTTCTTCGAAAGCCAACGAATTTATGATATTGGCGAACAATTCCATAACGGTGGAGTACCCGAAGGTTATTATGAAATTCCAATAGGTGAACCAGATATTAAAATGGAAGGCAATGATATAACAATTCTTACAGTTGGGGCAACTTTATACCGTGGACTGGAAGCTGCTAATCAATTAAAAGAAAAATATGGCCTAAATGCTGAATTAATCGATGCGCGGTCTTTGGTTCCGTTTAATTACGAACCCGTTATTGAATCGATCAAAAAAACCGGGCGAATTATTATTTCCGGTGATGCATCTGAAAGAGGCTCCTTCCTTCGCGATTTGGCTTCCAATATTACAGAACTGGCCTTTGATTATCTTGATGCACCACCAGTTGTGGTTGGCTCGCGCAACTGGATTACTCCGGCACACGAGCTGGAGGATTATTTCTTCCCACAACCTGAATGGATACTTGATGCTATTCATGAAAAAATTGTTCCTCTTAAAG
>JABMQB010000920.1 GCA_013203525.1 Mariniphaga sp. | reverse complement strand
GGTAATATCCCCGGTCAGGTGAAAAACTATTATCCTGCAAGTATTCAAAATCTAACTCCAACCTTGCATCTAATGATTGAGCAGGTCCGGGATCCTGCCCATTAGGGGTGGTCCATGAAACACCATCATTAGGCCAGCGGCTGGGATAATCCGGATCCAACAGGTTTATAATCCGGTGATCAATACGAACCCAACCAGGATAAATGGCACGAGTCAGGTAATCATTATAAAAATCGAACCGATCTCCCATTTCAGGTTGCAGATTCCTATTAATACCATTTTCAGCATAATTCAGGACCCTGTTCCAGTCAATAAGATTATTGTGTTCTTCATTCCGGGAACTGTAAACCAAAATACGTGCAGCATAGGAATTTGCCAGTTCTGTTAATTCAAGGCTGGTATATTCCTCACCCCCCATCCATTCCATAGGTATAATAAAATTATTTTCATCAGCCAAAGCAATTGATTTATCCAATAGCTCCAGTGAAACATCTATCATTTCCTGCCACGGAACTAATTTTACGGTATCTGTCTTATTATCCCACAAAACAATATCTCCCTGGTCGAAAGTAAGCCCAAGGTATCCGTGTGCCACACCACTTACAAAATAACCCCAGGCCTGTAACATTTTGATATCACTACTTCCCCCGTGCGGATCTGTTTTATTTTCATTTACAACCCGGAGAATATCATTTACTATGGATAGAGAAGAATAACATTCCTCCCAGTACACCTGAACCAAAGGATAATAAGCATATTTAAGGCTATTAACAAAACCTCTTCGTGGCTCGCTGGAAAGGTCTTTAACCGCGGCAAAACCCCATGGGCAGGTTCCCTGGTCAGCCATTACATTCATCGAAGAAGCAGGTCCATCATATTCCTGCATGGCGTTGTGTAATACTCTGAATGCACTTCCTGCATAACTTTTCATTTCATCAGTATTTGCAAATACTTTTGATAAATCAGGTTCATTTAGGTTTTCAACTGTTAATTCAGTGCAGCTGTTTAAAATTAATCCGGCTGAAACTATAAACGTAAAAACTAATATTTTCAATTTATCAAACATAACTTAATTTAAAGGTGAAGTAAGCCCATCCAAACCCGTCCAGCTTCCCTGTGAAATATTTTCTCCATCAGGAGTTCCGGCTATAGTATAATTTTCAAGATTCATAAGATCCAGTTCTTTTGCAGGTACCGGAAAATGTAGTATTGTTCCCCGTTGCAACTGGTCTCTCCTACGCATATCAAAATAACCAATTCCCATACCCGACACAATCAATTCAATATCCTTTTCGTAGAAAATAGCCCACAAAACATCAGTTGCGTTGGTTGTGGTAACATCAGGAAGTTGCCCCCGAAGTTTACGGGCACCATTCGGATCATTTAATATTAAAACAGCCCCGGCAACATTTCCGGTCCGGACCAATGCTTCTGCCTTTAACATTTCATTTTCCCAAACCAAAAAACTGGGTTTAGGAATATCGCCATACCAAATTCTTGCCTTCAGATCGTCATAACGTTTATACCGGTAATGGCTAAATTGATAATATCCCCGTGACGGTGGAAAATCATTATCCTGCATGTATTCAAAATCTGATTCTAACCTTGCATCAACAGAAGTTGCTGGTCCAGGATCCTGGCCATCAGGAGTAGTTCATGACACACCATTATTTGGCCAGCGACTTGGATAATCGGGATCCATCAGGTTAATAATACGATGGTCGATACGCGACCAGCCAATATAAATTTGATAAACGGTATAGTAATCATAAAAATCATATTTATCTCCCATTTCAGGTTGAAGATTTTTTTGAATCCCATTATTTGTATAATTTAAAACTCTGTTCCAGTCTATACTTTCGTTATGCGTTTTGTTCCTTGAGCTATAAGCCAGAATGCGGGCTGCATAGGAATTGGCAAGTGCGGACAATTCAATATTTGAATACAATCCACCACCCATCCATTCAGCAGGTAATAAAAAAGTATTTTCATTTGCAATAGAAATAGCCTTATCCAATAAGTCCAATGAAACATCAATCATATTTTGCCAGGGTACTAAATTAAGAGTGTCCAGGTCTGTATCGTTTAATACAATGTCTGCCTGATCGAAAGTAAGGCCAAGGTATCCATGTGCAACACCGCTTACAAAATAACTCCATGCCTGCAAAATTTTTATATCAGACTCATCTTCAACAAACTCCGCCCCATTAAACTGGATTAATCGAAGTATATCGTTTGCTATCGATATTGCAGCATAACATTCTTCCCAAAAACCCTGGATAGCATATATATATGAATAGGTGGTACTATTAACAAATGGATTACGTGGTTCACTTGAAAACTGATACACATATGCGTAACCCCATGGGCATGTAAATTGATCGGCTCCTACTCCCATTGCTGATGCCGGGCTATCATAATCTTGCATAGAATTATGTAATACTCTGAATGCACTTCCAGCATAACTTTTCATCTCATTGGTATTCGCAAATACTTTTGATAAATCAGGTTCATTTAGGTTTTCAACTGTTAATTCAGTGCAGC
>JABMQB010000919.1 GCA_013203525.1 Mariniphaga sp. | reverse complement strand
TTTAAGAAATTTTTCACCGATGGAAGGGCAGGAGTTCGATCAATTTGCGGCATTAATAAATCCGTTTTTTAAAGGTGAAAAACTACCCTGGATGAAACATGGATATTGTGATGGGCATTGGGTGTAATTTTAATGGATTGAATTATTTTTTTGAATAATTGGTTTATAAATTATATCTTGTAATAACATTTATGTTTTAAATTTTTTTAAAAAATCAAAAATCAATTATTATAATAACTTTTTCTAAATTATCAATTAATGTGCAATATTACTTTCATTTTGAAGAGGTAGAAACAGATTATATTTGTATGTTACAAAGCCTTTAGCAAGGAAATTTCAAAAGAATTAGTGAATTTAATTTCCTGAAAATAAATTAGAGGGATGAAACACTATGCTATTTTTGTTCATCAACATTTTTCCCGAAAAACATTTTCATAGCTTCTCCTGCACGGATTGCCCCGTCGGCTTCAAAATGCGTGGCTTTATTGTTTTTTACCCAAATATAATCCTCACCTTCTTTAAAACCTTTCGTTTCAAGGGCAGCCAGCATTTCATCAATTCCGGGTTGTAATTGTTCTTCCAAACCTATTCCTCCATTATCAATATAAAACCTGATATCCTTTGTTTGTCCGGTGTAATCCAATACATCATCCACGTAGTCAAATTCATTGATTTTAAAAGCCGGCGACATACAAATTGCTCCTCCAAATATATCGGAATATTCCCAGGCAAGCATAAATGAAATTATACCTCCCATTGAAGATCCGCCAACTACATTAAACTCGCGACCGGTTTTGGTTCTGTATGTTTCATCAATTAAAGGTTTAACGATTTTTGTAACAAACTCCATATATGCCCCACCTTTTTCTCCCGGTGAATATTCAAGTGTGCGGTCGGGGGTATTATAAATCCCAACAATTATAATAGGCACGATTTGATTTGAGCGAATCAGGCTGTCTGCTGTTTCATCAAGTTGCCAGTCAACTTTAAACGATGATGTATTTAGGTCAATAATATTTTGCCCATCGTGCATATAAAGTACCGGAAAACGATGCGATGGATTGTTCTCATATTGAGGAGGTAACCAAACAATAAGGTCTCTTTCTTTTAATCCACTTCCATTAATTTCCCGATGGTATTTTACCGTACCTGTAATTTTTCCTTCCACTTCAACTTCTTCACCGTTTTTCCAGAAAAAAATATCGGTTTGAACGGTGGTGTCGTTATGAACTTTTAATACATTATTTTGGAGTGGGCTTCCTTTTGAATCAGCAGCTTCATTATCCCAACTTCCTTTTGTGAATTTATATTCCAGAATATCAGCCTTGTTGAAAATACCTGTAAATTCCCAACGTGTTTTATCTTTTTGTTTAAGTTCAACTTTTGCCGGATTCCATAAACCCAGCTCTTCTTTGTTTCCGGCAATAAAAACTTTTTCATCATCACCGAGAGGAGCAGGTGTATTTACTATAAAGGTAATTTTGGCGGTATTTTTATTATCCTGACAGCCAGGGATGTTGAAAATAAAAAAGCCTATCAGGCAGTAATAGATGTTTCTTTTCATTATAAACTCTATTATTTTAATTATAAATAAACGAAAAATTATAATGATATGTATTTACCATGACTTTAAAAAAGAGAACGATTAAAGTTCTCATTTTTAGATCAATTATTCTTGTTGATTATTAACGATCAACTGTTAATAAATTGAATAATATTATCCACAAAAACCAATTGTAATCCGGTAATTTGCAATCACGAAATAAGAAAGTATCTTCAATAAAGAAAGTATTGTGCATATGAAGGACTATGTTTCTGCTCCTATACGTCCAAAGAATGGTAAAATAGAGATTAAGTTGTTAAGGGAAAATAAACCAATTGAGGTTAAGAATGAAGTTACATATTGGTTTGTTGAAGAATTGGAAAAATATGCTGATTTTAGCTTTTATTACCATTTCGACAGGCATCATAAAGGCTGGACTACTTTAAATAAATTTGAAGGGGAATGTGATTAAATAAAAAATTTACTTCTACTATTCTAATAACAGTTTTTGATAGAGAAGTCGGGGTGAGAAGATTTGAATTTGCGATCTCTCGCTCCAAAATACAAGTAGCTTCCTTTTGAAAAATAAATAAATATATTCAGTTAAAACAGAATAATTTCCTAAAAAGGAAAATGAACATCGTTAAAATATTCGTTTTCAAATCGTTAAATTGTTTTTTAGTGGAGCTGGCGGGAATCGAACCCGCGTCCAAACGAGGAAGCAATATGCCTTCTACATGCTTATCCCTGATTTAATTTTCGAATAAATACCGGATCAGGGCCACCAATATTTACCTTATCTCTTTAATTTCGCTGAAATGGCAGAGCAACATTCCAACTAGCCTCGATTTATTTGCACCACCTGATCGGGCCGCTTCAAAGCAATAGCACCCGGGCGATGTCTCGTTCTGGCACCTGGTGCCCGAATAAAGTGTAAGCTACTTAATTCGCTTACGCAGCAAGAGCGTAATTTTCTTCGCCAATTATAAATGTGATTATTAGGATTTACGGGCCAACAATCAAAGCCCGGCATGCTTACATATCTCTTCTACCCGCTGTCAAAACCAGTCAGCCCCAAAGAAGGAATGCAAAGATATAATTTTTTACTATTGGTTTTATGGAGATCTTACATAGATATTACTCCAATGGTTTTTTGATTCAAAATGTTTAATCAATTTAAATCCTTCCCTCGATCCTTCAGGAAATTCATGTTTCCCACAAGTTGAATCGTGAATAACTAAATCCGTGGAGCTTTTTTGTGGGAAGTGTCCGGTTTTGATTTTTTTTTCCTGTATTAAGTAACCTGCATAATAATCACGCATTGCCATTACCATATTCATTCCACAGGAAAATTGTTTGTTGTACCAGTTTTGTTTTTCGCAATATTCTACTACATTTTTCTGAAGGATCAAATATTCTGTATAGCCTAAATCATTATCACCCGTCCCATCGGTTTCTGCTACGGATTTAAACAGAGGTACCCCAATAATTATAAATAATGATATTAAATTAATTATTATATTTCTGAATCTAGCCTGAAACAAAATAATAGTACAAATAAGGATAAAAAATGGAAAAGCAGGTAAGGTATAACGGTTGGTATAAAAATTAATCGATGAAAACAGGACAAGGCTGAAAATCAATAACAATGATAAGAGGATTAATCTTTTACTTTTAAATTTTTCTTTTTTGAAAAGTAAAATTGCAAGTGCAATTATAGTTGTGAAAAGAAGAATATTTCTTCCATACCTTGTAAATATATTTGCTGTGCTCGATTTTATTTTCTGAAAAACAATTTCTGGTTCTAAAGAGATATAACCTATATGTTCTTTATAAAAGAATGAACCAAATTCTATATAATGCAGGAATAGATACAATATATATATCCATATAGGAATGCTTAATATTAGCAAGTGTTTCCAGAATTTAAAGGTTTTAATACTTTTAAAATTTTCGACTGCATAAAAGAGCCCGAAGCATCCAATAAAAATAACTCCGGTTTCTTTTGTAAGAACCATCATCGAACCACTTACAATAAATAACCATATTTTTTTCGATAAAAATGAATCTGCTGTAATTATCAGTAAAAGAGTTAACAGCATTTCAGGAAGTACGAGTGATGATTGGGCCAAAAATAAGGATTGGACTGATAACAATATTACTGAAATGTTAGCAATTCCGGTATTGGTATGTTTTTTAATAAAATAATGAAAATAAATAAGTGTTAAAATTGAAATCAATAGGGCGAATAATCTGACAATTATTATTTTATCAGAAAATAGTTTTATCTATGATGAAGCTAAAAAATAGAAAAATAAAGGATGCCCTTTTGAATAACTTTCCGGTATTGCCCCGGGTAGTAATCCCGATCCGTTTTCAACCATTTTTAAAACTGCTGGCACATAAGAATAGGTTTCATCCCATAAATATGGAAAATGAAGATGTTGAGATTTAAATACAACAAAACCAACAATA
>JABMQB010000918.1 GCA_013203525.1 Mariniphaga sp. | reverse complement strand
TGTATTAAAATATGTATTAACAGCCAACGCTCCTGAAACCAAGGACAACGATTTTACCTGGAAAGATTTCCAGACACGAAATAATAATGAATTGGTTGCTATTCTCGGAAATTTTGTAAACCGGGCACTAGTTTTAACCAATAAGTATTACAACGGAGTAATTCCTGAAAGAGGAAATCTAACAGATTACGATAATGAAACTCTTGCCGAAATATCATCAATCAAAGCCAGTGTTGAAAAAAGCCTTGATTCATTCCGTATCCGTGAAGCGCTGAAATATGCTATGGACCTGGCGCGGCTTGGCAATAAATACCTTGCTGATGAAGAACCATGGAAAGTGGTTAAAACCGACGAGGAACGGGTAAAAACCATAATGAATATCTGTTTGCAGATTACAGCCAACTTAACCATTATGCTCGAACCTTTCCTGCCATTCAGTATGGAAAAACTAAGAGGATTCCTTAATTCCGAAAAACTTGATTGGGATAAACTCGGAAATACCGAAATGCTTGTAACCGGTCATCAGGTAAACAAACCTGAACTATTATTTGAGAAAATAGAAGATAAAGTTGTAGAGGCTCAATTACAAAAATTAATGGATACAAAAAAAGCAAACGAGATAGCAGATGCTAAAGCAACACCTGCGAAAAAAAGTATCGAATTCGACGATTTTGGGAAAATGGATATCCGGATAGGAACTGTTTTGGAAGTAGAAAAGGTTGCCAAAACAAAAAAACTTCTAAAATTAAAAGTTGACACAGGCATTGACCAGCGAACGGTAGTTTCGGGAATTGCAGAATATTATAAACCTGAAGATTTGTTAGGAAAACAGGTTAGTATTTTAGTGAACCTTGAACCAAAAAACTTGCGGGGAATTGAATCACAGGGAATGATTTTGTGTGCTGAAAATACGGATGGGTCATTATCGATTGTATCGCCTGATCAAAATGTAAAACCTGGTTCGGAAGTAAAATAACCCCCTATTTCGACCGCACTTTGATAAATCAAAGCTGCGTTCTCAATTGTCCCCCTTGTTAAGAGGGACAGTCGGACATAGTTAACTTTAGTTGGCGTATGGGAGACAGGGGATGTACAGCAAGATATTTGTAGAGTGAGGTATCCACTTTCTAAAATACAAGTACCAACTCTTGTTGGTGCTTTTCCGTAAGTTGTGGTACCGAGTTAAATCGGATCGGCAATTTACTCAACATAAAAAAACCGCCCTTGTATGCAAAGGCGGTTTTGCTTTTGATCCTATTCAAACTTTTTCTTAACTTCAAAACCAAAACCGAGCAATTATGAAAACCTATTATCTCCTTTTAATTTGTTTATCCGCTTTACTTATTTCCTGTACTCAAAATTATTATAAAATTGAAGATTTTCAGGCAGTTGAAAAAATAGATGCCCATGTACATATTTATACTGAAAAAGGGGCAGGAATTGAGCAAGCACAAAACGATAATTTTAAGTTGTTTACTATAAATACCAATGCCGGGAAATGTGAAAAAATAGACAGGCTACATTCTATTTGTAAAAATGTAAAACAGCAATTTCCGCAAACCATTGAGTTTGCAACAACCTTTTGCCTCGATGGATTTGAAGAACCCGGATGGGCTGAAAATACCATTGCCTGGATTGATTCATGCAGGAATGATGGTGCTATTGCAGTAAAAGTGTGGAAAAACATCGGAATGGTTTTCAGGGATACCGATAATAACCTGGTGATGATTGATGACTCAAGGTTTGATCCTGTTTTTAAATATCTTGCTGAAGTAGGAATTCCCCTCATTGGGCATTTAGGCGAACCTAAAAACTGCTGGCTCCCATTGGAAGATATGACTACAAATAACGACAGAAGTTATTTTTCAAGCCACCCGGAGTATCACATGTATCTTCATCCTGAAATGCCTTCCTATGAAGAACAAATGGCTGCCCGCGACCGGATGCTGGAGAAAAACCCAATCCTTATTTTTATAGGATGCCACCTTGCCAGCCTCGAATGGGATGTAGAGGAAATAGCCAACTTTCTTGACCGTTTCCCAAATTCAGCAGTTGATATGGCAGCACGCATGGGACAATTGTTTTTCCAGACAAAAGATAACAGAGAAAAAGTCCGCGATTTTTTTATTAAATATCAGGACCGTATATTATATGGCACCGATATAATTGATAATGGAGATAGTAATACGGAAGGATTCCAAAACAGGATACATATTACCTGGCTAAACGATTGGGAATATTTGGTAACTGACAACTTGAAAACAAGTGATTTGATTGAAGGGGAATTTCAGGGATTAAAACTTCCAAAAAAGGTGGTTGACAAAATTTATTTTGAGAATACAAAGAAATGGTATAAAGGATTTGACTAAGGAGGTTGTCTAAATGCCTTTTTTTACTAACCGTAAAGTACGCCAAGGATGCGAAAAAGTTCGCAGAGTATTCATTTTCAAGGTGAAATAGTAAACAAAAAAGGATGGCATCCCTTCGAGGAATGGCATCCTAAGACACAATTATCTAATTTCTTACTTCAATCCACTTCGTTTAAGCAGCGCATCAACAGTGGGTTCCTGCCCACGAAATCTTTTGTAAAGTACCATAGGGTGTTCTGTGCCACCTTTTTCAAGAACGTTTTTACGAAATGAAGCTGCAACTTCTTTATTAAACAAACCTTTTTCTTTAAATACACTAAATGCATCGGCATCCAATACTTCGGCCCATTTATAACCATAATACCCAGCAGCATACCCTCCGGCAAACAAATGCCCGAATTGAGTACTCATACAGCTTCCATCAATTACGGGAAAGATTTGCGTTTTTTTCTGAGCTTCAACTTCAAACTCTTTAACATCTCCCGCATAAGGTTCTTCCAGAGTGTGCCATGCCATATCAAGCATACCAAAACTTAATTGACGGATTGAAAGATATCCGGCCTGAAAATTTTCAGAGGCTTTAATTTTTTTCACCAACTCTTCAGGAATTGCTTCGCCTGTTTTATAATGAACAGCAAACCTGTCAAGGAATTCCTTTTCAACAGCCCAGTTTTCCATTATTTGGGAAGGAAGCTCAACAAAATCGCGGTAAACATTTGTTCCCGACAAACTCGAATAAGTTGAATTCGCCAACATTCCATGAAGGGCGTGTCCAAATTCATGAAGAAAAGTTGTCACTTCATAGAAAGTCAGTAATGCCGGTTTAGTTTCGGTTGGTTTGGTAAAATTCATTACTATGGTTATATGCGGACGTGAATCCATACCATTATCTTTCCATTGCCCTTTAAACTCATTCATCCATGCACCGCCGCGTTTTCCCGGGCGCGGATGAAAATCGGCATAAAACACCGAAAGAAACTTCCCATCGGCATCGTAAACTTCATAGGGTAAAACTTCTTCGTTATAAACCGGTATATCTTTATTTTCTTTAAATGTAATTCCATAAAGTTCGGTTGCCAGGCCAAATACACCATCAATAACATTGCTAAGTTCAAAATACGGTTTTAACATTTCATCATCAACATTGTATTTTTCAACCTTCACCTTTTCTGAATAATATGACCAATCCCAAGGCATTAATTCACCTTCGAATCCAAGTGATTTTGCATATTTAACAACTTCATTTTTTTCTTTTACAGCAACGTTGTATGAAGCCTCGTAAAGATCATTCAGCAGTTTATAAACTCCATCCGGATTCATTGCCATTTGACGTTCCAAAACATAATCACCATAATTTTTATAACCAAGCAGCTTGGCCATTTCCAGACGCAATTCAATAATTCGTTTTACAGTTTTCTGATTATCCAGATCATCGCCTTTAAACGATTTTGAACCATAAGCCATATATAATTCTTTCCTTAAATCGCGGTTATCAGCATATTTCATAAACGGTGAATAGCTTGGCATCGAGATATCGAATACCCAACCATCTTTTTCTTTGCTTTTTGCCAGCCCCGCAGCCGCTTCCAAAGCACTTTCGGGCAAACCTGAAAGTTTACTTTTGTCAGCAATATGCAGTTCGTATTTGTTGGTTTCCTTTAATACATTCTCACCAAATGTCAACGACAACATTGAAAGTTCTGTACTAATTTTTCTGAATTTTTCCTTTTGCTCTTCCGAAAGATTTGCTCCACGGCGGACAAAACCAATATATGTATTTTCAAGCAATGTTTCCTGCTCAACTGTCAAATCCAGTTTATCCTTTTTGCTATAAACAGCTTTTACTTTTTCAAACAAAACCGGATTCAAATTTACATCATTCTGAAATTTGGTAAGCATTGGAGAAACTTCCTGGGCAATTGCCTGTATTTCATCGTTAGTTTCCGAGCTTAATAAATTAAAAAACACTCCGGCAGTACGGCTTAATAACCTTCCCGCATTTTCAAGTGCTATAACAGTATTTTCAAAAGTTGCTTGTTCGTTATTTGAAACTATTTTTTCAATTTCTTTTTCTCCAACTTTAATTCCTTCTTTAAATGCGGGTAGAAAATGCTCCTCTTCAATCAGTTGAAAAGGTGCCGTTTTATGCGGTGTTTTAAACTCCTGCAATAAAGGATTATTATCCTGTGCTTTAGCCATTGCCATACTCATCGTAAAAATTAATAATACTAATATTTGATTCTTCATATTTAAACTTTTAAATTCCCTGAATTTATTAATTGTTTCTGCATATCATTACAATTCGGGGTAAAAAAAGTTCAATTTTAATATTTGCGTTTTTTCTTTTCAACCGACCAGCCAAACTTGCCGATTTTCTCACCTAGTCCAAAGTAATGCCCGTGGCTGTATACAAGTGGGTTTGCTTTTGCAAAACTAAATGCTCCGGTTTCATCAAGATAAGCATCATCGACACTAATATTTACTACTTCAGCAATAAACATATGATGTACTCCCAATTCCAAAACTTCTTTTACCTTACATTCAATATTTACCGGCGACTCTGCAATAATTGGTGCTTTAACAACTTTGGCTGATAACGGGGTTAAATTCATTTCCTTCCATTTGTTATATTTTCTCCCTGAACGGCATCCACACCAGTCGGTTGCTTTGGCAAGTTCTTCGGTTGTTAGGTTTATCACAAATTCACCGGTGCGTTTAATAATTTCATATGAATGCCGTGATGGACGAATAGAAATTGAACACATGGGTGGATCACTACAAATTGTACCTGTCCATGCTATTGTTATAATGTTATGTTCTTCCGGGATTTCGCCGCAACTTACCATAACTGCAGGAAGCGGGTAAACCATATTTCCGGGTTTCCAGTTAATTTTGCCCATAGTATTGTAATTTTTCAAAAACCAAAACAAATTTTTACAAAGATATAATTACTGAGACATACATACTTTAATCAGTTAATCACTTTTTTCTTAAATTGTACAATTAATCTGAAAAATGAAATCTTTTAAATATATACTTATATATACTGTCTTATTTATTCTTTCTTTTGCCTGCACAACTGAAGAGGTAGAAGAATATAATCCAACAATAATTGAGTTTATAATAGAATGCGGATGGTGTTCAGGAAAAGAGTACATAAAGGTTTTAAGGACAAAAATTGATTATGAACTGCAAATTCCTTGCGGAGATAATATTGGATTTAAAGAAAAGAGTAAAAACTTATCGCCGGATCAATGGAACGAAATACTTGATTCATATGAATTCAGCACATTCAAAAATATTAGTATTAATGAATGCCATGGATGCGATGAAGAGATTAGTATTTCTCAGGATAAGGAGTTGCATGTAATTCGATATGAAATAGAAAAAAACATAGCGGGAATTGAAGATTTGCAGAAAATTTTAAATAAGCTTCTTATTGAACTCCGTGAACAAAATTAAAGCTAATTTTCAGGATCTATCCAATCGTCGTAATCTTTTATTAATTGCTCCAACTCTTCAACCGCCATTTCATAAGGGATATGTTTCTTTTTAAGTTGTTGCCCTTTGTATAAGTTAACTTTTCCTCCACCTGAACCAACAAATCCGTAATCTACATCTGTCATTTCGCCAGGTCCATTAACCACACAGCCCATTACTCCAATTTTCAAATGATTCAAATGTTTAAAATGTTCCTTAACATCCCTGGTTGTTTCATGCAAATCGAAAAGGGTACGGCCGCAGCCCGGGCATGAAATAAATTCTGTTTTTGAAACCCTCATCCGGCTAGCCTGCAGAAGCCCAAAACTCAAGTCTTTCGATTCTGTAAAAGTAATATCGTCTCCTTCATTATTTATGCAAACACCATCACCATATCCATCCAACAAAAGGCCACCAAGGTCGGCAGCTGCCTTAATTTGCAAATTCTCAAGTTTCGATTCATAATATTTATGATACAAAATAACCGGCACTTTCCAAATATGAGTTTCAAGCATCATAAAAAATGCCCTTAATTCAGCCAATGGATTTTTACTAAAACTCTCGAGGATTAAAACCGTTTTCCTCGTTTGTTTTAGTTTGGTGATTATTTCCGGATTCTCGTTCATAAACCGATCAAAATCCGGCTTATTGGTTCTTATAAATTTCATCCGCCCCCAACGTGTACTTTCATACAAATATTCTTCGATATCAATAATCGGATATTCATTCCCTTCAATATCAAGAATACTATTCTCAGAGATAAAATAATCAGGTATTAGCTGACCACGAATAGGCAGTAATTCATTTAATAATAAACCTCCCAGATGTGCTACTACTACTGGCAATTGCCTTCCTCCAAGTTTCAATACCGGGCGGGTTGAACGTCTTTCATACTCAAAGGGATTTGTTTGAGCATGAAGCGGAGCATTTATTGGTTTATGATCCTGATAAGTCTTAAAATGATTCAAAAGTTTTTGAGCAATTGGAATTTCACGTTCAGGAGCTTCGGTTAACGAAACTCTGATTGTATCGCCAATACCATCTGCTAAAAGAGCACCTATACCAACTGCTGAACGAATCCTTCCTTCTTCACCTTCACCAGCTTCTGTTACACCCAAATGTAGCGGGTATTTCATATCTTCAAGGCGCATCTTAAAATTAAACAACCTCACGGTATAAACCATTACTCGCGTATTGCTAGATTTTATAGAAATAACAACATCTTTAAATTCAACCTTTTTACAGATGCGAAGAAATTCCATTACCGATTCAACAATTCCTGCCGGGGTATCGCCATACCTGCTCATTATCCTGTCGGAAAGTGAACCTTGATTTGCGCCAATTCGAAGAGCGGTATTTGTTTTTTTAAGAATTTTAAGGAAAGGGATAAATTGCTCTTCGATTTTTTCCAACTCAGTTCGATATTCTTCATCGTTGTAAACCAATTGTTTAAACTGAGCACGTTTGTCGTAAAAATTACCTGGATTTATCCTTATTTTTACAACATACTTTGCTGCAATTTCGGCTAATCTGGGATTAAAATGGATATCAGCAATTAAGGGTGTATTACAACCAAGCTCAACCAATCGTTTTTTGATATTTTTCAGATTCTCAGCATCAAACATACCCTTAACGGTAACACGAACATAATCGGCCCCGGCTTTAACAATTTGAATAATCTGATTAACGGTTGCTTCTGTGTTACGTGTATCGGTATCTGTCATCGATTGAATACGAATCGGATTATTCCCACCCATGGAGGTATTCCCTATCTTCACTTCCCAGGTTTTCTGCCGCTGATACCTGGTTAAATCTTTTATATAATTGAAATGTAAGTCTTTCATTTTAATAGTCCGTATTGCCGAGATGCAAATTTAAAGTAATTCTGTTAAATTAAAAGAATAGATTATTTTTGTTTTCGTTATTACGTTATGTCAATCGAAATTATAGATATTACAAAAACTTACGGAAACAAGAAAGCACTTGATTCTGTAGCCTTTACGGTCAGTCAGGGAGAGCTGGTTGGTTTTCTTGGTCCAAATGGTGCAGGTAAATCAACCTTAATGAAAATTATTACCGGTTATTTGTTCCCAAATCAAGGAGAAGTATTTATAAATAGGAAAAAAGTGTCGGTGAAAAACACAATCTCGCGTAGTGATATAGGGTACCTTCCTGAAAATAATCCACTTTATTCCGATCTGTTTGTAAAAGAATCATTGGAATTTACAGCAGGTATTTATATGCTTAAAAATAAAAAAAACAGAGTTGCCGACATGATTGAAATAACGGGATTAGGTGACGAACAGCATAAAAAAATAGGAGCATTATCAAAAGGATACAGGCAACGGGTAGGATTGGCACAAGCTTTAATTCACGATCCATCGGTACTAATTCTTGATGAACCTACAACTGGCCTCGATCCAAACCAATTGGAAGAAATAAGAACATTGATCCGCGAAATCAGTAAAGAAAAAACAGTAATGCTTTCATCGCATATTATGCAAGAAGTGGAGGCTGTTTGTAATCGTGCACTGATTATAAATAACGGAATTATTGTGGCAGATGGCCAGATGGACGAATTGAAAAACAATGCTTTTTCGAATAGCCAGATTGTAATTATAGAATTTGACAAAGAAGTTGAGTTGAAACAATTACTTGAAATTAATGGCGTTGCAGATGCCAGGTTTAAAAACGGAAAATGGGAAATTGAAGCAATCCCTAACAAAGACCTTCGTCCCGACATCTTTGAATTTGCAACAAGTAACAAACTTGTATTGCTTACAATTCAGGAAAGCCATCAAAGCCTCGAAAATGTTTTTCAGAAATTAACCCGTTGATATGTCTCCTAATGTTTCTGTCATCCTTCCCTTTTTTAATGCAGAAAAAACATTAAACAATGCAATACAAAGTATCCTAAACCAAACATTTCAAAGTT
Organism: Mariniphaga sp.; assembly: GCA_013203525.1. Lineage (GTDB taxonomy): Bacteria > Bacteroidota > Bacteroidia > Bacteroidales > Prolixibacteraceae > JABMQB01. The sequence goes on along the minus strand of JABMQB010000918.1, from coordinate 334 downwards.
TTGAATTAATCCTGGTTGATAATAATTCGACAGACAATAGCAGGAAAGTTGCAGAATCACTTATGGAAACTGATAGCAGAGTTTCGCTGATTTATGAACCAAAACAAGGAGTTGCTTTTGCAATGAATAAAGGGCTTACAATTTCAACTGGGAAATATATTGCCCGCATGGATGCCGATGATATATCGATGCCTGAAAGAATAAAAAAACAAGTTGATTATCTTGAACAGAATCCGGATACTGACTTAGTGGGCAGCGAAGTTAAATACATGCCACATCATAAAAACACAAAGGGATTCAGGCATTTTATAAATTGGGTAAATTCATTTCATAC
>JABMQB010000917.1 GCA_013203525.1 Mariniphaga sp. | reverse complement strand
TTTATCCTCAGAATCAAGTTTTACTGTAACATTAAATTGATTAAAATCTACATCTTTGGTTTTTATATCAAGATTAGATGTATCTCCAGTAAAAAACACATTTGATTTTTCCATAATTTAAATATTATTTTTTTCTCATATATTCGTAAACTGGTTCTTTTATTACTTTTTTGAATTCATCTACGTTTATATCATGAAGTTCATCAGTAACTGTTAAAAAATCCTCAGCTTTAATATTATTTGCAAATGCATCAAAATCCAAAAAAACAGTCCACTGTTCATCTTTCTTAAGCACCTTTTCTCCATAATTAAAAAAATATTTGCCCCTAGACAAATTAGTTTTAATTTCCATTATTCCTGCTTCAGATATATCAAACCTTTCAAGGTTAAATGCAGAATTAAAATGATTAAGATAATTTTCATTGTTTTTTTCCATTAAAGGAAATTCGTCCAGATACCTAAAGCCTATTCTTAAAATTACAGGAATATTTACAATGTCAATTAAATTGCCAACTACATATTCAATAATATCACGAAATCTATTCTCCGATGCAGTATTACTATATGTTTTATGAGATTCTGATGTAATTGATAAAGAGTCAGCATATAAATTTACTTGTACGTTTTCATCATTTTTAAATTGCCAAATCTTTCTATCTCCTTTTTTCAATTTCTCTTGTTCAGCATCAGCGAGACTAGCATTAATTCCCAAGGCAAACAAAAATTGTTTTTCAAATACCAAAGAAGATTTTGGGAATTGATCCATAATTCTAATTTGAAAATCTCCTATTTTGTCCTCAATATAGAACAAGTTGGGGAATTTTATTTGAAATATTACCTTTTTGACCGTAGGATTAGGAAAAACTTCTTTGATTGTCATGCTCAAATAATAATAATTTAAAACAAATCTAAATAATTAGTTTATTCTTTCTTTACCACTAAAATAATATATATTTCTCTTTAATTGATAATATAATAGGTTAATTAAATCTAATTATCGGTAAAAAATTCAAAGACAACACAGCATCAAAAATTATATCGAATAATAAGCTTCAGGAATATATAGAAAAAATAGATTCCAAAATTATGGAAATAAATAAAGTTTAACTTTAATAATGGATTTTAATTCTGTAATATATACTGATGAAGTTGAAATTATGGCCAATCCTAAAATGGATCAAGATTTGGGGATACATTTTAACGGTATATATTTCGAAACAAAAAAAGCATTAGGAATAAAACAGGATCTAATTCCAATAGTAAAAATATTTGGATGTAAGGTTTCCCAGGAGAAGATAAAAAAAGTATTTCAACAACTCAGAAAAAACGAATTTGATATAAATCAAATCGAATTTAAAAGAATGGAAATTGATGAAGAAACATTCTTACTAAAAGAAGTGAGAATCAAGGAAATAGTTAGTAAAACACTTTGAAATGGATATTAAAATTTTCATTAGCTATTACAACGAGGACAACAAAAAAAAGGTTGCATTGAAAAAACTTATTGATGATACCGAAGGATTAACTCCTGTGATAATAGCGGCATAAGCTTCTTGACGATAAGGTCTTTTTGCTTGCGGCGGAGTTTTTCCTGCTAATCGAACCAAGTAAAGCTCTTCTTCTTCGTTGTAGTGAAAATTCTTTGATGGCCAGGGCAATGCTAATACGTATATGATTCCTGTCCGAAATTCTCTTTTTCCCTGTTCGCTTTGAAGGGCAAATGAAGCCGCTACGTGAAGCGATTGTGTAATATCGAATGGAGTGTCGCAAATCTCATAATGCTGTAATAAAGCCCAACGAACATGCAGTAATTCCCAGATAGAAGCTGCTCCATGAAATCGTGGTTTTCGATTGTGATTTTTATCTCTAAGTTCTTCCTGTTTAATTTCTAAAATATTCATTAAATTTTGGATTTCAGTACCTTGAATGTATTTTCTGAAATACGTTGGATAAATAGTTGGAAACTGGTTGCCAAGTCGAAATTCTTTTATTTGTCCTCTGAAAAACAAGACATATGGTCGGTTCAAACAAGCCAGTTTTGAAATCATATCAACCATTTTCGAATAAGTATTTACTTTCATCGGGTCTGACGCTATAATACCAGTTAGGCCATTGGGTTTGCAATTATCATTCTTGGAGAACTTGTTATTAACAATGGGAAAAGTATGCGGTACAAATAATGGTTTCATGACTGAATTTTCTTATTTAATTAATCCTAATTGTTCAGCAACATCTTTAGTCAACTTTGCAAAAGGATGTTTATTAAAATCTTCTTCATTGTAAAAATTACCAAACCCAATTCGATAAAGCTCTGCTCTATCTCGACTTAAAGGGGAGATACCATAAATTCAATTATTATCATCCCGACTTAAAAATCAAATAGTTGCAAAAATAACAAAAGTGCCTATTTTTTATACTGGTAAGCTAGAATAGCAAAAAATCGCCATTTTAATATATTTTTTCAGGAAAAGGAGCATAAAAAATTTAGATAAGAAAAGAAAAAAATACAAATAAACTACCCTGATTTTCCGATTAGTTTTCTGGCTCTTGAATTAATATCATTAAGTTCTGATTGTGAAAGATTGCCATTTTCTATATATTCAAGGAAAGTTTCTATTAAATCTTTAGCTTCTCTTAACTTTCCGATTGCCTTACGCCAAAATCCACCAAAAAAAGTAGTAATTAATAGTAATATGGTACTAACAATACCTTCAAGTGGAAAAATCGGATTCGTTGATCACCCCTCTCCGGTTTTTGAATCAAGCCGTGCCGATATTAACTGACCACCCCACTTCCGAATTTATATATTTATAGGTGTCTGAGTAATAACGATTTGTATCACACCATATAAAAGTATATTTTGTTATTTGTCTAGTGGTCAGCGATTCCGGTTTTAGGTGGTCACTTTCACCGGTTTTTCCACTATGAGAGGTTATCCCTGCTCAAAATTGAGCAGCGGTATTATTTGCATCCAAACACGGGGAATCAGCGACATAAAGAATATTTATTGACCCGTATACAAACCTTTGATTTAATGACAGGTTACAATACCGAGTTAAGGATAAAAGTAAACCGGAGGTGGGAGGAAATTACTGAATCCAAATTTGGACTAAGTGAATATATTGATGCAGAACAGTGAAAACCAGTTTTTTTAAATTTAACAAAAACAAATCCAATAGTAAGCATTATAACATGCTGATTTAATAATATTTATTGTTTAAAGACAGACACTATTTAGTTTTTTTAACGATAGCTTCTTCCAAAATATGTTTTGCACGTTCGGGATTATAAATTCCACACGAACAAAAACGAACCATTAAATTTGCAGCATCCTCTGTGGTTCTTCGTCCTTCACGTACCATCTCGACCATTTTTTTGGCCAAATTAAATGAAACCATCCCATGGCCGCACATTGTAGAAAGAGCGAGTATCTGAGAATCGGGCAAATGATTATGGGGATCAATAAATTCAAGCGCGTATTCTACACTATGACGTTTAATGCAACAACATTCGGCTGCTTTTTTAGCATTTTCTATTGATGTACTCAAATTAACAGAAAGACCAAAATCTGCAACAACAATTTCTTTCATACATGCTTCAGCATTTTCCTTTGACGAAAAGACAGCCGACACTGTTCCCGATTTATTCAATCCCTCAATAACCCCATCCCAATCATAAACCGCCTTACGTTTCCAATGAACAGAGAAATTCAGGTCTGTTTCCGGTGCTAAACCGCACCGGTAGCCATTACCCATATTTACCGGATTATGTTTCGTGCAAATCCTCAGGAATTCTTTAAGCATTGGAATGGAGTTTTCATCATTGATCCCTTTTGATGGAATAGCAATAATAATATAGTCATCGTGGAAACTTTCCGTATTACCGTATCGGTGTAAAGAGTTTGTCATTTAATTAGTCCTTCCATCTAATTTTGTTCAATCCTGTTTGTTATTCGTCCGAGGCCTATATTGGTTTTTGCCCTGAAATGAGGGTATTGAAGTTTATCTAATAAGGGGGAAAGAATATTATCTTCACCCTCATCGTTGCAGCGGGTAGAAATACCGATGACAGTTACAGTATCAATGCGTTTGTTAACCTCGCGTACTGTTGCCAGTACTTTTTCCACCATATTTATATCGGTTTTTATTTCAACAATAGCTGATAGAATTTTTTCATCAAGAATATCAGTTCGTAAATCACCCGTTGACAGATTTGTCATTAAATGTGTAACGGGATTATTTTTTTCGAATGTTACACCTATTTTTGAGAATGTCCGGGTCATTTCCTGGATGTCTGAAAACCTTACTCCCACCCCAGGTCTTCCAAATTCAATAGTATAACCCACTTCACCTGTATTTACCCTTAAACTTACATCATTTGTTTTGACCTCTTCTGTGCCGCGCCCCTTAATACCTGTTGATTTATGTTCGATAACCGGATCTGAGAATATCTGTCGAATAAGACGAGGCATCTCAAGTTCGTTTATCTCGAATGCTGAAGTCGGACAAATGTCGGGTTCAGGTTCAAATCTGAATAGAAATAATTTTGATGTTTTACGAACGGATCTAACGAAAACAGGACTAAGTTTTTCCTTACTCATTCCCCGGTAACAAATCCCACATTCCACACATACGTCGTTATTTATATTAGCCCTGTTTGTTTCTGTATCTATATAAATGGCACTCATTGGGCATACTGCTACACAATTTCCACATGCAACGCATTTCTTTTGATTAATAATCACAGATATAATCTTAAAACAAAAAATTCAATATTTTTTATTAACTATCTCCTTGACTTTTCCTTGTGGGCTCAAGATTTAATTAATTTTTAGTTGGTTTTACTAAATCAAATTCGTCTAACTTTTTTACACGTCGACGAAATTGTTCTCCTTCACTAAATTTAGCATTCAAAAAATTATGCAGTATTTCTTCAGCCAGCTTTATTCCCAAGATTTGGGCACCCATACATAAAACATTCGCATTATCATGTTCAACACATTGATGCGCCGAATATGCATCATGACATAATGCAGCCCGAATACTTCTGATTCTATTGCATGCAATAGAAGCACCAATACCAGTACCACAAACCATTATTCCTCTTTCAGCATTACCTGTTAAAATTTCATTAATCAGTAACAAAGCAATGTCCGGAAAGTCAACCGGTTCCACACTGAAACAGCCAACATCCCTGACTATATAACCCCAAGATTTTAGAATTTCAATCAAGGGACCTTTTAGAGGAAATCCGGCATGGTCTCCTCCTATTACAAGGTTCATGGAAACATTACTTTCATTCGCATTTTTTTTCTGATTTGCCAACTTAGTTAAATATAATTCTTCATTTTGACCGATGAAAGGAATAGCTAAAATGGAGGAAGTTACTAATCCAGCTTTTTTTATAAATTCTCTTTTTTTCATGTTAATTTATTTAAATTTAGAACTTTAAAAGAATATGCTCGCCCTTGACTTTTTTCTACAATTATTCTATGCCAACATTGGATTAAGCAATGCCATTAAATGGCTGATATTTACTTTTTGAGTATTTTTTAGATTAAGATTGCCAGCCAAAACCTGAGTTTTTTCCAGATTATCTCCCAGGCTGGTCACTACAGCATCGGCCAGGCTCAAATTTTCATCCCTGGTATATTCATTCACCGTGACAAAAACTGTAAGACCAGCATTTTTGGCAGCAATAACTCCATTCTCAGAATCTTCAACAACCACTACTTCGTTAGCTGACAGGTTAGTTTTTTGTAAAGCGAGCAGGTATATTTCCGGATCAGGCTTTTTATGGCTTACAATATCACCCGCAAGGACCAAATCAATTTTAATATCGCCCAGTAAAGAATTAATTATCACTTTAACAGCCTTTTCATTTGAAGTAGTACAAATTCCGACAAGTATATTTTTTTCATTTGCTTCCTTCATTATGCGTTTAATTCCAGGTCGTAAAGGCAATTTGCCATTTTCTATAAGCGAAATAAACAATTCTGTTTTAAGCAGATGAAGATTTTGTACCAAGTCAACCAAGGAAGTTCCCTCGGGCAAATATTTTTTACCTTCATGCTGAAAGTAAAACTTCATACGCTCTTTGCCTCCTGCAATTTGAAGTAACTGGTGGTATTTGGAAATATCCCATTCGGCATTGATGCCATATTGTGCAAATGCCTGGTTAAATGCTATCCTGTGACCATCTTTTTCTGTATCAATAATGGTTCCATCCATATCGAAAAAAATTGCTTTTAACTGTTCCATAAATTAAAAATTACATAGCCATCCCCGTACTTCCCAATAGATCGATCCAGTATTCTATTCTTTGTTTAGTAGCCATTTTAACATGTTTATCCATCTTGCCGGGATCATATTCTTTTGGGTGTGCCGATATGTATTCAAATGTGCTATCCATCAAAATATACTTAAGGTTGGTTGAAACATTGTATTTGGCTCCTCCCTTCTCAATTAAATTCCTGACAACAGGTTCGCTCAATCCAGTTCCGCCATGAACGACCAGTGGAGTTTGTATAAGGGGTTGATTTAGCTTCTGAAAAATTTTACCCAGACGTTCAAAGTCGATCACCGGATTTTCGGTTTGATAAATCCCATGAGCTGTTCCGATGGCCGGGCCAAACAAATCGATACCCGACCTTTCCACAAACTCAAGCGATTTATCCGGATCACAAAGCTGTGCATCATCTTCGGCCACTTTAATTTGATCTTCAACACCCGACACTGTTCCTAATTCACCCTCAACTGAAATATCACCTATTTGATGGCAATAATCACTAACCTCGCGGGTACGTTTCACATTTTCCTCAAAATTAAGATGGGAACCATCAAACATAATATTGGTATAACCTAAATCAGCACATTTTTTACAGAATTCTACATCAGTACAATGATCCAGATGCAGGCAAACCGGAATATTAACCGACTGTGCAAGAGCCTTGAAAATTGCTACTACTACTTCAGCTTTTAAAAACTTCGTCGGTGTTACAGAAGTTTGAATTATCACCGGAGTATTTTTTTCTACGGCTGCTTCAATAATTGCCTCCATTTGAACCAAACTGGTTATATTGAAAGCCCCTACTGCATATTTTTGCTTACTTGCTTTAAAAAGCATCTCTTTCGCTGATACGATTGCCATATTTTTAATTGTTTAAATTTTCAAAATATATTTTACCCAATTTCGCTGCACCATGTAATGAACTCTGATCTATGTATTTATAATTGTATTCCCCAATCCATTTTCTTTTAACTTCAGACATATTCCTGATATTCATAGCTCCCCCAGTCAATTTTACAGTGTTGCTAAGGGTGATAAACTTTGAAACTTCAGCGAGATGCGAAGCCATGTACAAATTGTTTCCTTTTAACAAAGCCATCAGGAAATCATCACGAGTAGTATTTACATCAATTCCTGAAAAACCAGCCTTTAGGAGTTGAGTACTATACCGGGAGCCCTGAAGAAAAGGTTCATAGGAAGGAAGCTCCCTATTCAATCCGTTTTCTATCACATTGGGCAAATATTCCTGATAGAAATCATCAACTGACATTTCGCTGCAAAAAATCGAATGAAACCATTCGAGAGATTTTCCACCTGTATTCAGGACAAACAGAGTAAGCCATAATCCAGGCAGAATGTGTGTACGTATGTTATACCCAACCGATCCAATCTGACGATCGAGGCACACCATCATGATATCACATGTGCCGGAAATATGCAAAATATCTCCGGGCTGATTCAGGTCGGTCGAAAAAGCTGAGAGAACAGCATCGTTGCCTCCGCATAATACCTTACACGATTTCGGCAAACCTAATAATTCAGCCACATCAGGAACAATTTTCCCAACTTCCTGAAATGATTGATATAACACTGGCAATTTATCTTCCGTTATAGATAACTTATCCAGAAATTCAGAATTCCATGTCAAATTATTATCCCTTGTATTGTATAAGCCTGTTATCGATGCGGTTGACGGGTCGATTGCCCATTTTTTTGTCAGTTTATAAACCAAAAAAGTATTCGTGTGCCCAAACTTAAATGTCTTTTCATAAATTTCCGGTTGATTTTCTTTTATCCAAAGGATAGAACTGAATGAAGAACCTCCTGATACAGGCAAGTTACAGGCTTTTTGAAGAAGTTCCTCTTTACCTATAGTTGAAATAATGCGTTCAGCCTGGTCGTGTGAACGCTGATCAAGAAAAAGTATCGCTTTGCTCAAGGCACTGCCATTTTCATCTATTGCCATTAAACCAGGAGTTGTTACTGAAAAAGCAACCACACCAATTTCCAGTAATTGTTTGCCAAAAGATTTACATCCCTTGACAATTGCCATCCACCATATTTCAGGATCGATTTCAGCTTTTATACCCTGCAAGATATGCTCATCATAATTTTGCTGATAAAAATGCTCTATTTCAAGAGATTGATTAAAAATCCCCATCTTTAAATTGGTCGTCCCCACATCTATGGCTAAAATTTTATTGTCCATCAGGATAACATTCTTTGATTAAATCCCTTATATCTTCAACTTCCGCAGGGGAAAGTTTTTGTAACGGTTTTCGCGATTCGCCTCCTGTTAGCCCCATCGCATCCATAGCAGCTTTCACTCCGGAAACACCGCTTTTACCTGATACCGATTTATTTATTTTAATTGCAATTTCCTGAAGTACTTTTGCCTTCTCTTTATTACCGTTAATGAATTCATTGTAAATTCGAACAGGTAATCCCGGAAGAAAATTAGCGAGTGAAACCACACCCCCCACTGCATTTGTTTCAAGCATTTCATACAACGTGTTTACGGTTCCGGTCAATACTGAAAGTTTGCTGCTCAGGTTTTTCTTCAGCTTGCTACTGTCTTTTATTCCAATAACCTGATCTAATTCAGCAATCCGGTTTATTAACTGCTCCGAAAAGTCAATTCCTGTAAATCCGGGTGCATTATAAATCATTATTGGAAATGGCGTTATTTTAGCCAGATCAGTGTAATAGTGGTAATAATCCTCTTCCGTAAATTTCCCCCTAAAATAAAATGGAGGCTGTACTAATAAATAGTCGATTTGAAGATGGCTGACATTTTCGATAAATTTTTTGGCTAGATATAAACTTTCGTACATCAGCCCAACAATGATGGTTTTCTTACCGACAATTAAATTGGATGCGATTTCCAAAATTTTGATTTTTTCATCTTCACTCAGGCTTTTATATTCGCTGTTCGATCCAAGCAGCAACAATCCACTTAATTCGGTATTAAGATAAAAATGTAAGTTATCCGTTAAACCATCGAAGTCAACTTCTTCATTCCGGTCAAAAGGAATATTTATTGGCGCAAATATCCCAATTAATCTATTTTTCATTAGTCAATATATTTTATTTACAATTTAGTTAACTTTTGGCATCCTCTTGATGGTTTTCTACCAAGGTAGCTATATTTTTTTTAATTTGTTAAAAACTGATTTCCCTTTTTTTTCGGAGGTTTAGCTTCAGCCCCCTTAATGGCAACCAATTTTAGCAGCCCCTCAATCCATACGATTACCCGGAGCTGAATATACTTTCAGCAAATCCCTGGCTCATTTGTGGGAAAAGGATTATCACCAGCAGGGCAACCAGCAAAATAAAATAAAATGGCAACAGGTCTTTTACCATTTTTTCCACTCTGATTCCCGACACCGCCGAGCCAATATAAAGGCAGGCACCCACAGGTGGCGTAATTAACCCGAGAGCCAGATTCATAATCATAATAACTCCGAAATGCATCGGGCTGATACCAATACTTTGCGCTATCGGGAGGAGTAGTGGTGTAAAAACAATAATCGAAAATCCCGGATTCAGGAACATGCCGGCTACCAGCAGGATCACATTCATCAGCAACATGATGATTATCGGGTTTTGCGTTAGGTGCAAGATGTTTTCAGTAAGTATCTCGGGTATCCCTTCAATGGTCATCAGGTTTGAGAACAGAAGCCCTGACGCAAGCTCCAGGGCAACGATACCGGTTGTCCGTCCACCCTCATACATAACTTTGTACATTTTTTTTAAATTCAGTTCCCTATAAAAAAATATACCCAGTAAAATGCTATATACAAAAGCAATTGCTGAGGCTTCGGTGGGAGTGAACGTGCCCATAAAAATACCTCCCATGATAATGGCCGGCGCCAGTAATGCCGGAAGCCCGTACATCCCTGTCCGTGCAACATTTTTTGGCGAGAACCGGCTTGTTAATGCCCATTTATTTTTAACCGCGAAAATTGTGTTTACGACGATCAGAAGTCCTGTTACAAAAAGGCCCGGAACCAGGCCGGCAGCCAGCATCGCCCCAACCGGTTCATTGGCAATGGAAGCATAAATGATGAGCAGGATACTGGGTGGAATGATAACAGCAATGGTAGAGGAGGTGACGGTGATAGCAGTGGAGTAGGAAAGAGGGTACTTGCGTTTTACCATCTCTTTAATTTCCACTGACCCCAGGCCGGCAACGTCGGCAGCCGAAGAACCACTCATCCCTCCAAAAAGCATGCTGGCCATAATATTTACACTACCCAACGAACCGGGGAGGTAACTTAAAAGCGCTTCTGAGAAATTAAAAATACGACGAGCCACACCTCCATACGACATAGCGATGCCTGCCAGCATAAATAAAGGAATTGCAACCAATAGATAACTATCGAGTGAATTATAAAACAAGGTAACAATGCTCATTAACGGGTAAACGCCAAAAATAATTACCGCAATAACCAGGCCCAGAATCAGGCTGACCGAAACGGGCACACCTAATGCCATCAGGATAAAAAACAATATTAATGTCAAGTAAGTGGCATTCATAAAATCATAATTCTGTAATTAATCTCCTGATTCTTCTTCTTCATTTTGTATATCAGTCAGTGTTGTAAATGATTCAGTTATCCATGGTGTTTTATTGTCTTTTTTTATACTGTTTATAATGTTATGAACCAACCGGATAGATGTCAATCCAAAACCAACGGGAAGGGCTGTGGTAAATACATACATGGGGAAGTTGAACCCCATCACCGATTTATCAAGGTTAAAATGCATTATTGTTAACTGAAGCCCCCAGTAAAAAAAGAATACAGAGAATAATAAAAATAGCGCCTGGCTCAGAATCCATGTAATCTTTCTGTTTATGGGAAGTTTATCGGCAATAAAATTGATACGTACGTGCTGGTTGTCTTTTGCCGCCAATGAAATTCCAATGGCACAAAGCCATATAAAAAGGTATTTCCCCAGTTCGGTTGCAAACACTACCTCAAAGCGGACATAACGTGCGAGGATGCCGGCCAGGACATCGGCGACCAATAACACAGTAAAAACTCCTAGAAGAAATCCTTCGGTATTGTTATAAATAAAAAGAAATAATTTTCCCGATTTCCTGATTATCCTTTTAAACGGCATACTTTTCGCTTGAATACAAAACTCTTTTCGCCTAATATACAATTTTACTCTTTTGAAATGAATTTTAATAATTTTGAATTTCATCCATAAAATCTTCAAGCAACTGTTTGGTAAATATCTTTTCATATTTAATCCACACAGGTTCTACTGCTTCACGAAATGCAGCTTTATTTTCTTCGGAAATATAATTAATCTCCATCCCTTTTTCTTCAATCAGTTTCCGCAGGTCGCTGATGTTTTTCTTTAAAAGCCCTACCTGATAATCGATGGAAGCATCGGCAACTTCCTGAATGATTTTACGCTGTTCAGCAGTAAGATTATTCCACCAGCTAAAACTTACAAGTACAACTTCAATATCGGTTGAATAATCCCAGACGGTCATATATTTTTGCGTTTCATACAGTTTGTTTGTTGAAATAACATCTTCTGCGTTTTCCTGCCCGTCGATGGTTTTTAGCTGAAGGGCATTGTAAACTTCGCTCCATTCCATTGGTACAGGATTGGCGCCCATAACATTCATTATATCGGTGTATAAGGGATTGTTCATAACCCGGAAAGTAAGCCCTTTTAGGTCGTCAATTGTCTTAACCGGGCGTTTGCTGTTGGTAAGCTGCCGGAATCCCCGTGGCCACCAGGCAATGATGTGCAGGCTTTTCCCGTTTAACTCCTTATTAATAACTTCAAGAACCGGGCTGTAGCTTTTTGTCAATCCGATTACCTGGTCGATATTCCTGAACAGGAAGGGTAGGCTAACTATGGAAGTTTTAGGGACTAGGTTTGCAAGGTATGCCGTTGTAGTAATATGTATTTCGATGCTTCCCTGCTGGCACATTTCAATTTCCGCAATTCCTTTCCCCCCTGAAAGAACCCCTGAATGATAAACTTTGGGTTTTATTTTGCCCTCACTTTTTTTAGTGATTTCTTCAGCAAGGAAGTAGGCACCCATGGTTAGGATATCGGCAGGTACATTTACGATGGAAATTTTAGGTTTTAACTCATCCGATTTACCCTGGTTGGAACAACCTGAGAAACTAACCAAGATAATGACGATCAGAAGCAATGGAGATAAATTAATCCAATAAAGTTTTGACCTATTTTTATATATCATAGTTAAAATATTTTTGTTTATACAGCTAAAATTAATTTACCTTGTTGTATAACTGCCTTTATATTTTTTAACGTACTTATTTTTTCCAGGGGATTCCCTTCCACCGCAATTATATCTGCAAATTTCCCCGGGATTAAACTTCCTGTTTCCTTTTCAATCCCGCAAATTTTTGCGCCATTTATTGTTGCAGCCTGAAGTGTTTCAAAGTTTGATGCCCCCAGTTTAACCGCATATTTGGCTTCTTCAGCCAGCCCTCCGTGATTTCCATCCGTTCCAAGGGCAAATGGAATAGAAGCATCGATTATTAATTTTAAACTTTGGGTAATGATATCCCGTTCGTCAAAATGCCCCTGTATTAAATGTTTCGGATAATGATTTACAATCTCATCATTCAAAATCGGGCTTAGTGTTAACACAAGCAACGTATTAGATTTTGCTAATTTCTCAATTTGAGTATCACTGATATGGTAGGCATGTTCCAATGTATCCAATCCCAAATCCAGTGCCCAGTCCAAACCAGTACCTCCAACACAATGAGAGGCTACCCTGAGTCCTGCCTCATGAGCGGTAATAATTGCTGTCTCTATTTCTTCTTTTGTCAGATAACTTGGCAAATTGCCACCACCTCTAAGTGTCCCGGTAATATATATTTTTATAAAGTCAGCTCCCGCAGTTAAATTTTCCTTAATGGCATTGCTGATTTCCTCTGTTCCGTTAAACGGGTATCCTACAAAACCATGCCCATTGGCGGCACGGATTCCTTTACCAGCCACAATTGAACGGGGGCCTTCGGTCAATCCTCCTTTTACTGATTCTCTGCAAGCCACATCCAAATATTCTCTATCACCCAAAGTCCTGCAGGTTGTTACTCCAGACAGAAGATCTTTTTTCATCATCGCCGTTGCCCGGATGGTTAATTCGGGAATACTGTCTTTCATCCTATCGAGATAGTTTTCCAAAGTAGCATCCATTGAGTGGTGCGTATGGCAGTCAATCATACCGGGCAATATAGTCAATCCTGAAAAATCAAGTATTTTTTCATAAGAGGAAGAATCGGTTTCAGTACAGGAAATTATCGATTTAATTTTTTTACCTTCAACAATAATTGCACCCTCGGGCCTTAAATCTTCGCTAATGCCATCCCATAAAAAAGAACCTTTTATTAAAATTCGTTCAACCATTATATATTAGCATCCTCAGTTTGTTTGTATAAAAACTCATTATCTTACTTGTCCTGTCGCCGAACCTTCATAAATCAGTCGTAAACCCCAGTCTTCATCACTTGGGAAATCGGGTATTCTGATAATGCCGATTTTGTTCGCCATCAGTTTGCCATCCCGTACATCAAGCCATGTACCGTTTCGTGGATTGAACCATTGAGCGTTGTAAATGCTGTTGAGTTTAGCGCCGCGTATTTGTGATCTCGGGCATCCCACTTCAAAAAATGCCATAAAAATCTGTTTATCGGGAGTGCGTGCACAGTAGGCCCAACCTTCGTAACTCCGCGTGTCGTGAGTTTTATTCGGCGATACAAGGTCAGCCAAAGGTTCCAGTTCCTGATACCGTTTGCCTATTGAAAAAGCAAACGTTCTAAGATGTTGCATCTGGGCTCCTGATGTCCATTGGAATGCGTCCCACATGTGAGTTGGCGCGGTCGGTTCGATATCGGCACCCCAAATTCCTTCAGCGCCATAAACATGGCCAGCCAGGCCACCTGAAAGAAAACTGCCGTACATGCTAGAATGTACAAAGGCGTTATCGCGTTCGGTCCCGCCTTCGGCACCATATCTGTAGTTGACTCCTCCCTTACCACGTGCATCCTTGTAACCGGCATAGTATGGCTCACCGTTGAGTGCCGGCTTCGGATCCTTCAGATTATAAATCTCCGTGAGATACCAATAGTTGTTATGCTCGCGCATATTCCCGATCTGGTGTAGTGTGACCCATGAATCCTCGCCCCAGTTTTCTAAGGTCGACGGATTCGCGTTAGAAGAGAGTAACGTCCCAAAAGGTAACGGGCCGTATTTCTCCTCCCTGGCTTTTATTGCAGCAGAGAAATCATCGGGGCTAACGGTTTGTGAAATAATGTCAAGGTGGACCGGACTCAAAACGACGTTATTGGCTTGATAACGCGAAAAGATGTACTGCATAAACCGCACGTACGAATCGGCGCCGTAGTATTTGAACCAGGCCATGCTGGCATCACGCCGCGAAACCTCGATAAACGGGACAAATCCGTTGGCATTAAGGTAGTCTATCTTACGGTCCACATACTTGAAGTACTCAGGATTTATTCGATCCATATCAGGGAATGCATCCTCGTATCCCGGCACCTTGCCAGGGAAGACAAACGGACGCCCCCCTTCATTATCCATGTTCTTTGCGCTTCCGGTCCCGAATTCGAGCCATGCAGAACGGATAGTGGTCCTTGCCGAATCGTCCATAACCAAACGCCAGGGTTTATCATCGGTAATCCAATTAGGAAATGCAGCAATAACATTCACCCAGTTGTACCCCTGGCCTTTTCTGTACCTGACATAATCTTTAAATCCAGCTTCCGGCCCAATGGGGCGTTCTACGTCGTCGTCATACCAAAGGAAGCGGTTGGCCCCAACCGAATACCAGGTATCACCGATTGCAAAAAACGGCTCCCCATCAGCATATTCAAGGGCATGCTTGTTAGCGGTCGCACGGATAAAACCGCGCCGCAACGGATTTTCGGCTTTTTCATCTTCAGTCCAGTCTATTGCAGTGAAAGCCCCTGATTTACCATTTAATCCAGTATCTTCAGGGTTTGATCCGCTTTTCCATTTCCATGTTCCAGGCTTGGTCGCAACAAGGTTCAAATGAAAAGTTTGACCTCCATCCCAGAATCCATAAACCCGTTTATTAAAACCTGGACCTTCCAGATCCACCCATATCATAACATCGGTATAAGCATTGTCGTAAACATTTTCAGCAGAAAAGGTAAGTACTTGCTTTTCCCAAACATGTACAACATCCAGAGTTTTTTCAGTGCAACTAACACTAAACAGTAAAGCTAAAAGTAATAATTTCAGAAGTCTCATAAGTATATATTTTTAATGTGTTAATTTTAATTTTTTCGGCCACCCAATTTTATTTCAACTATTCAACTCAATAGGAGTGGAAGTATGTTAGATAAAGGATATATTCAACTCTGAAATGTATCGTATGTACGAAATTTCCTGATGTTTTAATTATACCGGACAACAATATAAAATTTAATATTTCCCTATCCATCGTTTATCATTTGGGCAAAAAATTGTTTTCAACAACCTCTATCAAATCAGCTCCTTCCCTGTTTTGCATCCCCCGCTCTTCAGCAATTTTGAAATATTTTGCAGCAGCTTTAGCAATATAAGCCGGCATGTTTACCTCATCTACAGTGTTCGAAACAATTGAAACATCTTTGCACATCTGCCCTAACCCACCAGGTGAAGGTTTCTTATTTAGAACACTTTCAGAAAGAAGACTGAAATAATCACTGCCTGCAATCCCACTTCCTACGACTTTGCAAACCAGCGAAGGGTCCAGGTTAAGCTTTCGGGCCAATGTTATTACCTCCATTGTGGCTGCATGTGTAGACCCCACCAATAATTGATTGCAATGTTTTAAGGCCTGACCCAGCCCTGGCACATTTCCAACATGCACAACATTTCCGATCACATCCAAAATCGGGGTTACTGTTTGAATCAGTTCAGGAGGGGCAGCAGCAATGAGAGTCAAACTGCCTTTTGGTACTCTGGCCGGGCCACCGGTGAACGGACAATCCACAAACCCGATATTTTGATTTGCACATTCTGAGGCAACTAATTCCAGGTTAAAACGGTTGATCGTGCTCATGCAAATTATTGTAGAACCGGACTTTATCCCTTTCAGAATCCCGGTATCACCTGAAATAACTTCTATTACCTGCTGATCATTCAGCACCATCACAATAACTGTATTACAATGCCTGGCAACCTCCGCCGGATTGCATTGATGAATCCCGCCCATTGCCTGGAATACTTTAATCACTTCAGGACGCCGGGCATATCCATAAACAGAATAGCCGTTTTTTATATACTCTTTTGCTGCAGGTATACCTACACGGCCAAGCCCGATTATACCAATAGTTTTAGCCATTTTCTTCTTCTTTTTGTGATAAGGTTCTGAATATTTCAGCGGCACGAGTAATATTTACAATACCGCATACACAGCATTTGAAAAGGTTTTCGGCCGCCTTTTCAGGAGTCCATTTCCCTTTTTTTACTTTTTCAATAGCATGTTCAATTAAACTCACTGCTACCATACCGTGGCCGCACATAGTGTTCAGCTCTAACACAGCCCCATTGGGTAATTTTTCGGTGTGCCCCCAGATTCCAAGAGATTGATTAATAGTATGCATTTTCAGGCCTGCCTTTTTACAGCACTGTTGGGTCTGTTCAAACAGGCCAGAAACCACCAATGATAATCCCAGGTCTGCTTCCTTTAAAGCTTTAAGAGCTGTAGTTGCTTTTTTTTCATCGTCAAAAACTGCTTCAACTACGGCGCGGTCCTCAATATTGTTTAACATATTTTCCAGGCTGCCCTGAACATATTCATTACCTTTTCTGGTATCGCCAATTTTTATGGCACCTAAATCACGGCACATTTCAAGGAATTTCCTGATTATGGGGGCTGAACCTACATGATTTATATTATTAGATGGCATATAGGTAAAAACGATATCACGCCGCAAATTATCGGGATTGCCTATCCGATGTAAAGTATGTGTCATACTATTTCTCCTTTCTCTGTGAACAAAGGGCGGCCAAGCCCTACATTAGTTTTTCCGTTTGGCGCATACCAGATGCCTGCATCATCCAGGATATGGTTGATTGGAATGACTTCATCAACATCTAACCGTGATGCAAAACATAAGCTGAACACTGTATCAATTTTTTCTGACACGTCTTTTAGGACTTTAAGAAGCCCTGTTATCCTTTCAATAGGTATAGTAAACTCTATTATAGTGGAGAGCACTTTTTCGCCCAGCAGTTCATCCATAAATTTTCCTGTAGCCTGATCAGACATAAGTGATGTCAGTGGATTGCAGGTTTCAAATTCTACTCCGAATAAGGCAACTGCCATGGCAACTTTTTCCACATCACTAAAATAAGCGCCTAATATCGGGCGCCCCATTTCTATTCCTACTCCCACATAGCCACGCCTGAAACGGCCGGTAACATCATTGGTTTTCATTTCTTCGGTTCCACGTCCAGCTATACCGGACTCTTTAGTAATGGTTAAAGGATCACTCATGATACTCCGCACAGAACGCGGCCAGGTTAATTCCTGTTGATATATGGCGCCTACCTGGCATCCTGCTTGCCGAAGACAATTGCCGCACTCGACACATTCATTTAAATCGATTATTGAAATTTTATTTTCGCGATCTTCGAAAATTGCCTCAACGGGACAAAAAATATTGCATTTTCTACAACCGGTGCATAAATCAGAATTAATTTTCATGAATTAATTTTTAAAGTATAAAATGGTTATTAGCCTTTTTCAATACTATAGCAGAATCCATATTATAATATTATAGCTCCACTTTGAAATATTCCTCCATGAAACAAATTTACTCTTTTTAAGCAGAGAAAAACTTATAGGTTTTTCTCTGCTTAACTTCAATGACTTTTAAACTTAAAAAAAATAAATACGAATTATTTATTGGGGTCCTCAGGAATTCCAAGACGTTTAAAAAATTCAGCCGGGGCTTCTCTGGTTTCAACTGTTTCGTTTAATTCCATCCCTAAACTTTCAAAATGACGTAGTCTCCCCCTTATGTCATCTACCAATTCCATATAAGCAATTTGCCCAACCCTCACTGCAACTCTGCGAGGGACTACAACAACCCCGTCGGAGTCTGCCACAATTACATCGCCAGGATGAACGAGTACACCTCCAACAACAACAGGGCTTTGAACATCGATTAGTTCATTCCTTCCAATTCTTTCCCCCCTACCTCTAGCATTATAATCCATATAAACAGGATTTTTTTGTAATATAACTTCATCAATATCTCTCACACCACCAACAGTAACTAATCCTACAGCGCCTTTTGCTTTCCAGCCCAAAATGTTTTTTGAACCTGTGGTCCCGGTATCATTATCATCTTTATTGTCGATAACGATAACTGTACCTTTTTTAATATGTTCATCGAAAGATTCACCTGCAAGTTGAGAATACCACATACCACGCCACTGCCTGTAAACCTGATAATTTTCAGGTTTAGTTAGATCTGCCCCCGGGTGCATTGGCCTGTTGGTTGGCCCATAACGCGCCGTAATTGCAATACCGGCAAACCTGTGGCTCATCGTTTCCACATCTCTCCATAAAGGAGCAATTTTAGGATCCATCACCCCGACATCCATGTATCCGCACGTAACCATGCCATCAACAACATCAGTAACCCTTGCGCCTTTGTATAACTCCAGCAACACTTCATCTGCCACATCCTCCTGGGCAAAAGAAATAAGGGAGCACATGAAGGAAAATACTAATAACATTAAGACTTTTCTCATAATTTTAATTTTTGATTGAGTATTTAAAGAATAATTATTAATAAAATTGATTAATCCACAAACTATTTATTATATCTCAAATTGATTGATTATACATATTGTTTATCAGCAGGAATTACTGTAATCCTTTATAAAAAGAGTTTCTCACCATCTTGGACCAGTACGATATACTATTAAACTAATATCCAATAATAACTCACGTTTGTACATAAATTATACAGTGGAATTAGCGGAGTATTCGGGATCCCTCCGCTAATTGTCCAAATCTAAAACTCTTTTGATCCGGTTATAACAACAGAAATTAACTACTGATCCAACACCGTAATTGTGATCAAGCTGTCGAGCGTTACAGTCGGGTCATTAAATTCTGCTTGTAATCGAACATCATAAGTTCCGGGTTGAAAAAAAATTGCATGGACTATCCGTTCAGTTGAGGTTAATTCGTTAGAGCCAATAATTTCACAAACACCATTGCCAGGGAAAGTCCAAAGCCTACTTGTTTCGCCTCTTGATCCGTCTCCAAGTGATACATCACCATTAACTTTAATTGTAAGAGGAGACCATGTAATGAATACATCGGAGAATTCATTCATTTCAAACTCATCAGGAAGGCATGAAAACAAACCAACAACCAAGGCTAATAAAAGGAATATTATATAATTTTTATTTTTCATTTTAATAAATTT
>JABMQB010000916.1 GCA_013203525.1 Mariniphaga sp. | reverse complement strand
AATTGACGAGATAGTCGTCGTCTTTGGTGATGGCAAGGATTTTGTCAACGAGGGAGATAAAGGGTTTTTGGTTATCAATGGATATTTCTTTTAGGGGGATATTTTTCAAGTACATAACCTTATATATGAAAAAACCTCCGGCCTTAGGAACTGTGGTTTTCTTGTAGAACCATTCGATCAATTCAGAATTTAAAACTGCTAAAAGATATTTTAATTTAATTCTGTTTTTATACTTATCTTTTATTCGAATACCGCATACAGTATCCCCATAATAAGTATTTGCTGGCACTATTGCAAATCTATTTCTATCAGATAATTCTGGTGTAATAATTTTTAAAGTCGTGAAATTTGAAAGATTTCTTTGGTTCCATAACTCATACCATTTTTTGTTTGAATTAATAAAGTATTCCCTCTTTCTAATTAACTGAATATTTTCTTGTAGGTACGCAATATAATTTGGGCATCTTTGGCGAAGGTATTTTTCATCAAACGGAATGGTTTTATTATCAACTAATTCATAGGGATAAAATACAAATTCCGAATTAGATTTTAAATGATACCTACCGATTTCTTTACCTCTATAACATGGATAAAAACAATCGCATCCAAATTGTTTTAAAGATAATTCCTCTTCTGACTTTAGATATAGTTCGTTTAAACCAGTAACAATTCCTTCAGATATTACTGAAATCTCATTTAATTTTGTATTATTCTCAATCTTGCTAATAATTTGTTCTGCTTCTGAATCTCTAAATATCCAAGGTGATTCTGACAATTGTTCTTGTAAGATTTCTATCAGTTTGTTAGAAAGGCCCGTTTTATATTTTAATTTATTATGCTCCGAATTAGCTTTTATGAATGAAAAAATTCCAGTATAATTTGTTACTTCAGTAAATATTTGGGTATGTTCGAAATCCACCAATTCCAATAGTTGCGTATTTTCAAGTAAAAATTTTCTTATTTTATTCCCATAATCTCTCTTTGTAAAAGCAGTTGGACAAATAAACACAAAAAAACCATTTCGCCTCAGAAGATAAAATCCCTTTTCGATAAAAGGAACATAAAGATCATACTTACCACTTACTGACGTATATAACTTTTGTAGTAATTTTTTGAATGATCTATTTATTCCTTGAAATCCAAGATAAGGTGGATTAGCAATTACCACATCAAATCCATTCTTCTCATGAAAAATCTCTGAAAAATATACTTCAAAATCGAAGTCTTTGTGACCATTAGTTATTTTACTAATAATCCCGTCTATCTGTATTTTATACTCTTGTTTCTTGTTGGCATTGGTTTCATTGAAAAATAATGGTTTTAGTTCTTCTAGTTTTGCAAATAATTTCCAATTCTCTAAATTGCGCTCTACTCCCAAAAGAGAGTTCCCGCATACAATTTTATAATCCAGATTGGGCAGGGGTTTAATTTTATTTATATCTTCCTCGTCAACTATCAGCGAAAGCCATAATCGGAGCTTAGCAATCTCCACTGCTCCCGGGTCAATATCCACACCGTAAAGGGAATGTTCAATACAGCGGCGTTTAAATTCATAAGGTGCGCGCTTTTTATCTTTAATAAATGTTGACAGCACATTTCGTGCTTTTACAATTTCGTTCATCATACCCACCGGGAAAGCGCCGGAGCCCACCGCCGGGTCACAGACAGTGATGTCCGCCAGTTCCCGGTCAATAAGTGCAGCCTTGTTGCGGATACTTTCGGGCAGTTTATGGGAATAGGTTTTGGTTTCTTTGCCTTTACTGATTACCCGCGCTTCGTTTTCGCCGACATGTTCGCCGGTGCGTATCAGGGTTTCGATATCTTCCTTGCTTGCCTTTCCTTCAAGTTCGGTCGCCAGATAATTGACCAAGCTCTGCTGACACATGTAATGGACAATCTCACGAGGGGTGTAATAGACGCCATATTTTTTATTGAATTTGTTTTCCTCTCCAGCTTTGCCGCTCTTTAATGCCTTTTTAAATTCAGCATAATTATCCGGGCGGATGGCATTAAATTTCTCGTAGGCTTTCCCCAACAGCTCCGGGTCAATTGCTACTTCCTTCTCCAACGGCTCGTCTTCCTTTACCGTAAAATTGTAGCGGTCGAATATATCGAGGATGCCATCGCCGGTATCGCCTTCTT
>JABMQB010000915.1 GCA_013203525.1 Mariniphaga sp. | reverse complement strand
TTCTAAAAAAAGCATAAAAAATCCCCGGAAATTCCGGGGATAATATATCATTAATTACAATTTAGGCTCCCAACCAGGTTCGTATTCACGCCCCCAGAGTTTCATTGCATCACGGTCAAAGATGCGACCTGTTTCTGTATCGATATCAAATCCTTTCCCAATGCGGTAACCAATATTTGCATAATGGGTCATTGCCTGGCTAATTACACCTTCAGCAATATGCAGATTTAATTTTTCAGTTCCCCGAATGGTATTAAAAAAGTTCTGAATATGAGCTGTTGACATATCGCCTCCACCACCCAATGCAGTTCCGGCTTCATTAGATTGTGTTTTGCTGTCTTTAATCAATTTTCCATCACGATTGAAATGTTTAAATCCAGAGCGATTAACAAATACCGAACCTTCGCTTCCATAAATTATTGTTCCACGGTCGCTTCCATACGTATTGTGGTTGCTTCGGCTTTTTCCGTCCCATTGAATAACCAGGTTTCCAGGAAACCGAAATGTAACATCCATGGTATCGTACATGGTCCAGCCATCGTCCATAAAATGTCGTTTTGCCGCTTCCACATACATGCTTTCCGGATAATCGACTTTTAAAGCCCATCTTGCAATATCCAATTCGTGAGTGGCATTATTCCCAGTTTCGCCTGTACCATAAAGCCATTCATACCAATGCCAGTTATAATCCCAGGTATTGTGTCTATAATCCTGCCTTGGTGCTGGCCCCTGGAATAACTCCCAGTCAAGCCCTTCAGGGACCGGAGCTTTTGAAGCTACAGGGACCTCTCCCCTTCTATTTACATAAAATGTTAATGCTTTATACGGAGTCCCAATAGCTCCGTCGTGAATTTCTTTAATAATTTGAATTGAATCGGGAGCAGATCTTTGCTGAGCCCCCATTTGTACCACCTTATTATATTTTTTCTGACAAGCAACAACCAGTTCACTTTCCTTCATATTATGGCTTACAGGTTTTTCGAGGTACACATGCTTTCCTGCTTTCATTGCCATAACTGCCATTGGAGTATGCCAGTGGTCGGGTGTTGCATTAAAAATGGCATCAACATTTTTATCCTCAAGAATCTTTTTGATGTCGTTTTCAAGTTTAGGTTTATAATCAATAGCGCGTTCGAACATACGAGCTGCCCTATCGCGTTGCTTTTGCATAACATCGCACAGGTATAAAAGCTCGACATTGTTTTCTTTCATTCCAACAGGTTCAGTGTATGCACCCAGCCTACGGCCTAAACCTGCAATAGCAACATTAATCCGTTCGTTGGCGCCAATAATCCGTCCATAACTTTTTGCCGACATCCCCATTACTGAACTGCCTACAGCAACGCCTGCTGTTCCGGCGGTTACTTTTTTTATAAAATCCCTTCTGTTTGTACTCATAATTTTTCAGTTTATAATGTTGCCAAAACACCTTTTACATATCCCAGAGATTCCGCCATACCAGCAAGTGGATCATCGGCATCTTTTTCGTATTCAAGTGCAACTGTACCACTATAGCCAAGTTTAATAATAGCTTTCAAAAAAGCCGGAATATCTATTACTCCACGCCCCACTTCACAGGTTGATCCATCAGCACTCGCAGCCGTAACATCTTTAATATGGATATCACATACCCTGTCAAAAAAATCTTTGACATCCATTTCAGGATCGCGGTTAATACGTTTTGTATGGCCAATGTCGATGCAAAGACCCATACGTTTATCCATCTTCTTGATTAAATCATAGGCACTTTCTGCGCTTGGATATAAATCATCGCCTGGTCCATGGTTATGAATCGCAAGCTTTATATCATACTCTTTTACCTTGCCTTCGACATACTCCAGAAATTCATGATTAGGAACTCCAATGATCATTTCCATTCCGGCAGCTTTGGCATATTCAAATGCATTATCCACATCGGCTTTACTCCTCATATAAATAACTCCTCCACCATAAAGGGTTACACCTTTCTCGTTACACAATGAAACTGCCTTAGCAATTTCATCTTTGGTTGAATCCATAGCAAGGTGAAAATCCTTAAAAGCAATCCTGTCAATATCCAACCTTCGGGTCATATCAAGTGCTTCTTCAACTGGAAATTTGCGTAGCGAATAAGATGCAATACCTAACTTAAATTTGTAATTTGATTTTCTGGCAGGCAGAGTTACCTCACCAGCATTTGCAAGTCGAGGGGCAACTGCAGCAGCCAAACCCAATCCTGAAATCTTTAAAAATTCCCGCCTTTTAGTCATATCAGTTTATTATTAGTTGATTAATTCTTTTATTTTAATATTTCTGAAACGTACCAGATTATTATGATCCTGTATAAGAATAGGAGTTTTATCTGCCATTCCAAAATTTTCATAATTTTTATATTTACTTCCGGAAACCAAAGCTTTAAAAATACTATCCCCTCTTATATATTCGACTACCTTTCTCCCATTTAACCAGTGCTCAACTCTATTATCAGGATGAACAACAATCCGCCCATGGTTCCATTCTCCCGGTTTATTAATAAATCCTTCCTCTTTTTCTGCGGTGATCAAATCATACAATGAAGCAAGAGTCCGGTTACCGGCAATTCCCTGTTTTGCATCGGGGTGGTTTTCATCATCAAGAAGTTGATATTCAAGACCAATGGATGGGCCATTATTCCCCAATCCATATTTTATTCCACTATTTGCGCCTTCTGAAATATTAAACTCAAACTGTAAATCAAAAGCTTTAAACTGATCAACTGTAACAATATCACCACCTCGTTCTAATCCCTCCCTGGCATCCAATACTTTAAGTTCTCCGTTGCTGATTTCCCAACCCGACCTGGGAAAAATATCTGCATTGGCACTTCTCCATCCTTCTGAAGTATTCCCATCAAACAATAATTTAAATCCCTGTTGCTTTTCCGCTTCGCTCAAAACATTTTGAGCAGAAAGGCTGAAAAAAATCAACATAAATATTACGATGGCAGATAATTTTTTATTCATTGAAATATAATCCAAATTCAGATTAAATAATTAAGTACAATAATGAAATCTTAAAATTATAAAAATTCTGATCTTAATGCATTTTCTCAAAACTTTTTGATAAATCCAAATTTATTTTTTAATCCCTATCTGATCAAAAATAAAGGCATATTCAAGGGCAGTATCTTTAATCCATTGAAACCTGCCAGATGCACCTCCATGTCCAAAATCCATGTTTATATGGAAAATAAGTAGGTTTTCATCAGTTTTCAAATCGCGTAGTTTTGCAACCCACTTTGCAGGCTCCCAATATTGCACCTGAGAATCATGCAATCCGGTGGTCACAAGTAAAGCCGGATAATCTTTTGCTTCTACCTGGTCGTAAGGAGAATATTCAAGCATACAGTCGTAATATTCTTTTATTTTAGGATTTCCCCACTCATCGAATTCGCTTGTAGTAAGAGGAATACTTTCATCAAGCATGGTTGTAACAACATCTACAAAGGGGACATTTGCAATCACTCCTTTATACAACTCCGGCCGTAAGTTTACACATGCTCCCATTAACAGCCCACCTGCACTACCGCCTTTTGCAAAAAGTTTTTCACTATTTGTATAATTCTCATCAACAAGAAATTGTGCACAGGTATTAAAATCGGTGAAAGTATTCATTTTATTAAGCAATTTACCGTCTTCATACCAACGACGGCCATAAACCTGCCCTCCCCTAATGTGGGCAACTGCATAAACAAATCCACGATCGAGTAAAGGTAAAATCCGCAAATTAAAATTTGGATCCCTGGTATAGCCATACGAACCATACC
>JABMQB010000914.1 GCA_013203525.1 Mariniphaga sp. | reverse complement strand
TTCCTGTAGTTCTTGATAAGAATTAACAGTTTCTTTCAATTTCCAGTAATGAAGAACATCCCAAAAAATTGTAGCTTTACAATCATATTTATGCAAAACATCAAAAAGCAATTTTGTTGGTTTTATCATACAGTTTTGAGTTGTTCCGGAATTTGAACCAAAGAATATTTCGTAATCTAATGTTAATATAATTTTTTTCATTGTTTTATGAATGGATTCTTACCGTTATTTTTTTGTCTATTAATCATCCACCCATTAAAATACATAAGCCCTCTAAATTTTGCATAGGTGTATTCGAACCGATTAATTCCCTTTAGCATTAAAAATAAACTTTTAATAAAAGTACTAACAATATTTGATATTGTAAGAAAATAATACCTTATGAAATCTTTTTTAGCCAAATGAAGAAATCTTAATATCAATGAACTTTGTATTGCCCAATATACTTGAGCTGCATTCATATTTCGCCCACCAAGTGAAGCACTACCTTTGTGCAATAATTTGGCATTGGGTGTATAAATTAGCCTATAACTCAATTTCTTGGCTCTAAGTACGAAATCAGCTTGCTCTCCATTAAACCAGTAGTAATCAGAATATCCACCAATAGATTTATATAGATTCACATGGAACAACCAAAATATATCATCAATCATATCTCTTTCAATTTCAACCTCATGTTGTCCGATATCAATTTCGCCAACACCAATTTGCTTATATAACAACATCTTTTTATCTACAAAAACATATCCAATATCCTGAATCCTATCAGGTTCACTGTAATCACACACTTTCCCGGTGACTAAAACATTGTTATCATTCAGATGACAAGAAGAAACCAATTCCGATATGGCGTGTTCATCAATAATTGTGTCATTATTCATAATCATGAAATAATCTGGAACAAATTTCATTCCTTCTTTCAATCCATAATTAACTCCACCTACATAACCCAAATTCTCTGTTATTGTATGTAGAATTATTCGCTCATCTTTAGGTAGTCCTTCCTCTAATTCTACAGCTTTTTCCTTTTCAGAACCATTATCGATAAGTAAAATTTGGAAATTTGGATAATCAGATTTCAAAAGTGATTTAATACAATCCAGTGTATATTCATTTTGCCTGTAATTAATTGTTATAATTACTACTTTCTGCTTCATATTAACCTATTTTTTGTTTGAATTTGATTGTTAATATATTGATAAACAAAAAATATCCCATAAATCCCTAAAATAATTACAACAAAATCTATAGGATGACGATAACGGTCTCTAGTGTATGGAATGAATGCAACATGAATGAAAGTGTGATATAACATTATACTGGTAAATAAGGTTACCGCCATCCAACGTTTTTTCTTTATTAGATCAATTAGGGCGAGTAGCATAAACGGTAATAATAATCCGTAACTCAGTCCTGTAAGCAGGTTATGTTTTAGAGACCATTTATTTACAAAAGTAAATCCAGTGATTCTGTAGTTATCTGTAAATTTGAAAGGCATCCACAAATAGTTTATACGTGAAAAAATCTTTTCAATATTATTAAAGGTATGCGGTATATTACCTGCTTTCATAGCTTCAACCTGTGCCGGTCTAATTGGGGTTTTATCTTTCGTTTTAGGATAATATGTTAATAATCCCATTTGTACTGAGTCTATTAGAGCAGGACTAAAATATGCATTATTGGGCTCGTGATCAAAAACTTTTGTGCTTTCTTTATGGTTAATAAATTTACTTGTTAAACTAGTAGTTCTCGTAGTTATAAGCACAAAATCATCATAATACAAATAATTACGAATTAACCATGGAGTGGATAAGATGATTATGAGCACTATAAAGACCAATATTTTCCTTAACTTGAATTTCAAATTACAATCCCCCAGAAATAGCAACAATGTAAATAATACAGAAAAAGAAATGTATCTCTCATCTGTGTGGAATAGTAAAGTGAAAAAAAAGGAATATAAAAAAAGATTGTAAGATATTTTCTTAATTTTAATGCTCTTGATAGCGAAAAAAACAGATAACGCAAAAAGAAAAACTATCAAGGGTTCATTACCGGCTGTTCCAATATATCTAATGAAATTTGGGTAAAAAGCTGCCCAAGTAAAAGCAATTAATGAAACCTCTCTATTAAAAAAACGCAGAGAAATATAGTAAATTAACAAACAGGACATTGCACCTAATATTGCATTTAAAATAAATATTGGTAACCAATTATCTCCAAAAATTACGATTTTCAACGCAAGTGCTATTGGAATTACCGGAGCAAATATAGATTCGGATCTGTAAAAATCATCAGTTTCTACAACAAATCCATTATCAATGATTGATTTTGCAAAAGCTACTCGCCCATTGTCATCACCAAAGCTATGCCAAACCTCATTTTTATAACTATATACTCCCACTATTACTCTAATAATTAAAGCTACTATAAATATTAAAAGAATAATTTTACTATTTAAATTTTTCAATAACAAACTCCTTTGTTGCCATCTATTTCATCACAAAATCTTTAGTTTTTATTCCTATGAACATGATAGCTCCAAACAGTGCTGCGAAGAGCGTAATTCCAAACTCACAAAGGGCGAAAACAAAAGCTGTATTTTCAGCTACGCCCATAAGTGAAAACAAACCAACATACCCTGCTTCACGTACACCAACACCATTTAAACTGATTGGTAAAGAGATTAAAAAATTCAGGATAAGAATAACACAGGCAAATTGCCATATTGGAATTGTTATTCCTAATAAATAACCAATAGCTAGCCGACCAACTAAACCTGTAATATTAAATCCTAGTTTCAAGAAGAACGCATACAAAAGCTTTTTTTTATTCTTCCGAGTTTCTTGCCAAATTTGAATAATTTTACGAATAATCTTTAATAATTTATCTTTCAAAAAAAGGCACAATAAAGTCAACAAAGCTAAAATACCACTAATAAATAACAAAATTAATTTCATATTCAGCTTTCCAGATTCTATCTCAAGTTCTTCAAAAAAGGATGCTCCCATTGATATGAGTGCAATACTTGCTAATAATATAAATGTGGTTAATCCTATTAATCTATTGATAAATAAAGCAGACACAACTCTCCCTATATTTTTTTTTTCTTTTCCATAATAGAACCCTAGATAAAAATCAGGAGCAAAAAAACCGGGGATTGCCAGAATATACAT
>JABMQB010000913.1 GCA_013203525.1 Mariniphaga sp. | reverse complement strand
CACTCTGGTATGATGCCAGAGCTGGAAGTGAAACAATTACCTGTTTGTTTGGCTTGACATAGAGTTTAATTCGTTTCGACCGTGAATTTTTTTTCAGGGTAATTTCGCCAACTTCGGGTATTTGAACAACTTTTTGAGCCATATGTTACTATGTAAAATAAAAATCAAAGATATCAATTATGGGTAAAAAAATTGAAGTATTCAGCAACCTGATAAAAATTGAAAAAGTAGAGGTAATCAAAACAAAAATTGTTCCCGGCAGCCTTGTTTTTGAATCAAAAAATCCGTTCCCGGGTTATTACCATGAAACACCTGGATCTGCCAAAGAATCATATATGTATATTGCTTTGAGCAAACATCACTCGCTGGAGATAATATTACGTGCGACTCAAAAAATCGAATCTGAATTTGAAGGTAAATTTGATGCAGGGAAAGGATTTCTTACTATTGTTAACGACCTTTATTATGTTTTAAGGCTGCGTCATTTTGGCGATTACGATATGGTTTTAAAAATTCAGGAAGCATATGCAAGTGTTGGTATCAATCTTTTAACTCATTCCAGGAAGCAAGGTATCCACGATGCTAAAATCAGTATTGTAAAATTTATTAATATGGAAGAGGTTAATAGTGGTGAATATATTAGCCTTGGAGAAAAATATATTGGATTTATAGAAATTCCAAGGTTCCTCGAATGGGATGAATTTTATGATGTTACACAACAAGTGCGCTATAATTGGACCGGTAGCGAATTTGATGCAGCTTACGGCTCGTTTCAAAATGAAGGGAAACTTAAAGAAATGGTGAGAATTTACTCACATAAAATGAGCCCGGAATATTTGAGTGATATAAGGAAGGTTTATTTGGAAAAGATTAAATAAGAAATAGAATTTTATAGTTGCAATCCTTTGGTTCTTTATTGAGTCAGAGGATTTTATTTGTTCAGATATTTTTGTGATAATAATGAAGCAAGTTTTACCACGGATATATTGATGAGTCTATGATGGTTTATTTGTCGCAGGAAAGGTAAAATATCTAATCTATTATAACACCATTATACTGAAGTTGACCATTGTGATTTAATTATAGGGAATTCAACATTTTAATAATGGACTCCATCTAACTTGTTTAATAAGGATTGATGCATTATTGAAATCAGGCAGGTTATTAATTTTTTAAATTCAAGATTTAAGAATAATTTATTTGCGGAATTTTGAAACTATGACTTTCTTTATGCATAAGGTATCGGAAGGGGACGAGAAACAAGATGTTGATACATTAAATCAAATAAATTTAGATTAATGAATAAGCATAATTTTTCACATGTATCCAGCATAATTTTTTCATTTGCGTTGGTAAGTTTATTTAGTATAAGTTTTATAAATGCACAGAACCTTGCATTTCCAGGGGCTGAAGGATTTGGAGCTTATGCACAGGGTGGCCGTGGTGGTGATGTTTATACTGTTACAAACCTAAATGATTCTGGTTTAGGCTCTTTTCGTTATGGCATTCAATCAGCTGACGGGCCAAGAACAATTGTGTTTGCAGTTTCAGGATTGATAAAACTTAATTCAACTTTGAAAGTAGACAAAGATTATATAACAATAGCCGGGCAAACTGCACCAGGCGATGGTGTTTGCCTTAGAGATGCTGCTTTTGAGATAAAGGCAGATCATGTTATAGTACGTTATATTCGTTCGAGGTTGGGTGATGAGGCAGGCAAAGAATCGGATGCAATATCGATTACCAGCGGTCATAATGTTATTCTGGATCACTGCTCAGCATCATGGTCGGTTGACGAATGTTTTTCGTGTTCAACCGGGGATAAAGGGAGAATAGATAGTATTACAGTGCAGTGGAGCATAATTTCTGAGGCATTGAATAACAGTATCCATTCTAAAGGAGCCCACAGTTATGGAGCATTAATACGTGGTTGCTACGGCGCGAAATATTCTTATCATCATAATCTTTTTGCACATAATCGGTCCCGTAATCCGAGGCCAGGGAATTATGATGACAATAATTATTTAATCGATACTCTTGGCCTTCAGTTTGATTATAGAAATAATGTAATGTATAATTGGGATGGTTCCCGCCCGGGATATGATGCTGATTCAGAAAGCATTTGCCGATATAATTATGTAGGCAATTACGGCAAGCCAGGACCTGATTCAAATAATTCAGGGTATGCATATAAGGCTGGGAGCAAATATTTTCAGGCATTCTATAGTGGCAATTATTTTTTTGGCAGTATTCCTGAAAATCAATGGAGCCTTGTTGATTTTAGCGGAAGCTGGTCGGCAACAGAATTAAATGCATACAAACAATCACAACCTTTTTCTACCGGGCCAATTGAAACTGAATCGGCTCAAAATGCTTTTGACAATGTGATGGCACATGCAGGTGCATCTTATGTTAGAGATGTAGTAGATTTAAGGGTAATTGAAGAAGTACAAAATGGAACTGGTTCAATTATAGATGATGAAGATGAGGTTGGTAGCTGGCCTGTTTATAATACATATGGCGAAAAGGCGGATTCTGATTTGGATGGTATGCCTGATGATTGGGAAACAGAAAATGGATTAAATTGGGAAGATCCGGAAGATAGGAATGGAGATCTGAATAATGATGGCTATACAAATCTGGAAACATATCTTAATAGTCTTATTCATATCAATCCTGTTTCAGCTACTAAAACTGACCTGAAAGAAGTAATTGCATTTCAATGTTATCCGAATCCTAACAATGGTGAATTTACTGTAAAGTTTGATTCTGAATTCAAGAGTGATCTGACTTTAAAATTGTTCAATGCAAGTGGTCAAATAATTGAAGTAAGAGAGGTTGAATCAACAGGAGTAATCCTTACAGAACAATTTGAAATATCGAGTTTATCCAAAGGAATCTACTATTTGATTATTTTGTCGGATAAGTATAGGAGGAGTGAAAAAATTGTGGTTTATTAAATTTTTCGATAAAGTATAAACTGACCGTTTGAAGGCCATTACATCCCTTTGTTTTAATTTATTAATTCAAAAAGTTATAATCCCATATTTTTACAAATCACTTTTTTCTATTAAAAATACTGAAGTGGATTGAGTTTAAAATATAAAGTCATTCAATTTCTTTCAGAATAAATTTGTATCCCTATTTTTGATAATTTTAGGATTTTAATTTTATCATGGATAAAAAAATAAAAGTTGCCCTATATATTTCCGGAGCAATCCTCGGATTGATAATTATAGTTTTTATATATAATTCTTTTTTCAATAATCAATTTAATTCTGAAATCCCGGAAGTATCAGATTCCCAAACCCTTTCGCTGCCGGTGAAAGAACAAATATCGGGTGCTTTTGCAAAAGCCCAAAACGATCCTTCTGCTGAAAATTTAGGAATGTTGGGAATGGTTTATCACTCAAGTGCAAATTATGAACTGGCAGCACAGTGTTATAAATTGGCTATCAACAGAAAAAAGTCAGGCTGGATTTGGAATTACTATCTTGGATATCTAAGCATGGAAATGGGTGAAAGTGATGCTGTTATTGAAAATTTCAAAAGAGTACTTAAAAAAAATCCAAAGATTGACCTTGCCTGGTACTATATTGGTGAAGAATATAAAAATCAAAGAAAAAATAAACTGGCAGAAGAAACATTTAACAAAATCACCACACAAAAAGATAAAATATCTTCAGTTAAGAAATCGGTCAGATATGATAATTTTTCACTTAGTACTTATGCAATGTTCCAGTTATCAAGATTGTATTTTGATACAGGGCGTACCGATCTTTCAGAAAAAACACTCTTAGAGATTATTCAGAAAAACCGTTCATTTGGACCGGCATACCGGCTTCTCGGTAATATATACAGCATGAATGGAGATACTGTTTTAAGTAAATGGAATAGTGAAAGGGCAAGTGATTTGATTAGTTTTTCGCCTCCGGTAGATACTCTGGTTGATAAACTTGTGTTGTTATCGAGATCGGAATTATATTTATTAAAAAAGATTGATGAAGCAGAGTTAAGT
>JABMQB010000912.1 GCA_013203525.1 Mariniphaga sp. | reverse complement strand
ATCGTCCCTCTCTACGCGTAGAGAGGGATAAGAGAGAGAGTCAAAAAAACATAACAATTGGAACGAAAACGAATAAAAAATAATATTTAAACACAATCCAAATAATTAAAAATGAAAACAGGATTAAGAACACTTTTTATTTTTCTCCTTTTAATTAGCGCAAGCATTTCAGCTCAACCAATAAAGTTAAAATTCAATAATAACGGGGTATTTAAAATAGCCCAGTTTACCGATACGCACATCCATGCCGGTGAAGGTGGGTCGCAACATGTGTATGATTTAATTACAGAAGTTTTAAATGCCGAAAAACCCGACCTTGTAATTCTCACTGGTGATATTGTTACAGAAAATTCACCGGAAATAATATTTGGCAAACTTGAAGAAATTTTTGTAGCAAATAATACACCATGGGTAACCGTACTTGGTAACCACGATGATGAACATGATACGCCAAGAAATAGTGTTGCTGAAATTCTTGAAAACCTCCCCTATTGTTTAAATAATACAATGGAAGGAATTAAAGGTGAATCAAATTTTATTCTTCCTGTTAAAGGCAAAAACAGCCAAACTGAAGCCCTATTATATTGTTTTGATTCAAATGCTTACTCAACACTTAAAAATAAAATTGACGGTTACGGTTGGTTTGATATTTCACAAATTGATTGGTATAAAAAACAAAGCAAATATTTTACTGAGAATAATAAAGGGATTCCAATACCGGCTCTTGCTTTTTTTCATATTCCACTTCCCGAATATAACAATGTTTGGGAATCGGCAGATACAAAATTAGTAGGTGTAAAAAATGAAGATGTTTGTTCACCAAAAATAAATACAGGAATGTTTGCTGCGATGGTAGAAGGTGGTGATGTTATGGGCACTTTTGTTGGGCACGACCATGTAAATGATTATATTGGAGTATATTTCGATATTGCACTTGCGTACGGACGGGCATCAGGTGGTAGCAATTCATATGGCGATTTAACACCCGGATCCCGAATTATAGTTTTAAATAAAGGCAGCCGTAAATTTACAACATGGATCAGGGAAAAAGGAGGAGATATAAAATTTAATTGTATTTACCCTGATTCTTTTATTTCAGAAAAGAAATAGAAAAAAGTAACCTTAAAATATTAACAATGAAAAACAGGATCTTACTTTTAATTGTAATCATCGTTTCATTTCTGGCATTTGTAGGTTGTGCAACACAAACAACTGAACCAGTTGCCGATCCGCCCGGATTCCTGCATGGATTGCTCCATGGTTTTATACTTCTTTTCAGCTTTATAATAAGTCTTTTTACCGACCACACAATTTATGCTTTTCCTAACACTGGCGGTTGGTATAACCTTGGATTCCTTTTGGGTGTTATGATGTTTTTTGGAGGTGGTGGAGCTGGTGCTAAAAGGAAACGATAAATTTCCATTTATTAGAAAATTAATAATATTTGATTGAAGTTAAAACGCGGTATAGGTAAATGGGATTTGGTTTTGCTAATGGTAAACAGTACCATTGGAGCCGGGATTTTTGGATTACCATCTAAAATTTTTGGGTTATCAGGAATTTACAGTATACCGGCATTTTTCTTATGTGGTTTGATTGTTTTTATCCTGGTATTAAACTTTGCCGAAGTTTCAAGCAGATTTAAAAAAACCGGTGGCCCATATCTATACACACTTACAGCTTTTGGTAGGTTTCCGGCATTTTTAATGGGATGGCTGATTTTAATTACAAGGCTGGCTACATATGCAGCACTTGTAAATTTATTTGTTACCTACACCGGATATTTCCATCCCATATTACAGGAGAGTTTTGCTAAAACAATATTGATTATTGGAATTACTGTATTTTT
Source organism: Mariniphaga sp. (assembly GCA_013203525.1). Classification (GTDB taxonomy): domain Bacteria; phylum Bacteroidota; class Bacteroidia; order Bacteroidales; family Prolixibacteraceae; genus JABMQB01. Next base: position 1,663 of record JABMQB010000912.1, on the reverse strand, counting down.
TACAATCATTAATTATATAGGTATCCGAAATACAGTGGTTGTAAGCAACATACTGGCTATATCAAAACTAGTACCCTTATTCATTTTTGTTATAGTTGGGATGTTTTTTATCAATCCTGAATTAATAAATCTCAAACAGGAATTACCGGATTTACCCTCTTTTTCAAAATCAATTTTCCTGTTAGTATTTGCTTTCACAGGTTTTGAAGCCATTGTTGTAAATACGGGCGAAATGAAAAACCCACGCCACAATTTACCTTTTGCCCTAATGTTATCTATTGGTTTTGTTGCAATATTTTACAGCTTTATTCAATTTGTAAGTATTGGCACTTTACCCGGGCTCGCCGGATCTGAAAAACCATTAGCCGATGCTGCAATAATTTTTATGGGGCCGGTAGGTGGTTTATTAATAACAGCAGGTGCAATTGTTTCAATTAGCGGAACTTTAAATACAGTAATGCTTATTGGCTCACGCTTACCTTTTGCTTTAAGTGAAGAAAAACAATTTCCTAAAATATTTTCATATATCCATAAAACATTTAAAACACCAACCCGCTCTTTAATTCTCTTTTCACTTGTTTCTCTTTTTGTATCGCTTTCCGGATCTTTTATATATGCAGTTACAATTAGTGTTATCAGCAAAGTTTTGATACTATTAATAGTTAGCCTTGCACTAATTAAATTAAGAAGAGATAAACCGGAAGAAAGGGATTATTTTAAAATTCCCTTTGGTTATGGCTTTGCAATTACCGGAGTACTGTTATCAATTTGGTTACTATCAAGTTCAAAACCTGTGGAGTTTCGGGATGTACTTCTGACTATGTTTGCCGGAGCAATACTTTACATTATCTTCAAATTTAAATCGTTAAGGAAAAATCTGTTAAAAAAATAAATATCAAAAGAATGCATCAACAAGAATAAAATAAGTTTTAGCTCAAAAATAAAAGTGGCTTGTTCTTTTTTTATTGAATGTCTTCTTCTCCATTAATGGCATTTATTATTTTCTGGATTTGTTCCTTAGGATAAGTTTCTGAAGGATTAATTTCCTGGGCCTTTAGATAATAATACCGGGCTACGCTGAAATTTGAACTTTCAAAAGCTTTATCACCCTGGCTAATAAATGAATTATATTCAGTATTGCTTCTGTTTCCTAAAATTTCAGTTAATTTATCTCGAATTAATTCTATCTGCATTTTAGGATATTTCTTCATAGGTTTGGCTGTTAAAGCCCGGTTGTAATATCCTCTTGCAACCGCCAATTCACCATCTGATAATGCCTCATCTGCTTTATCAATGTAATCCTGATATTCTCGTTCTCTCCGGTCTGACAAACGGGCATTTAATAATCCCCTTATTTCTCTTATTTTTTCTTTTGGATATTCTTCATCGGATCTTACATCAACAGCTTTATAATAGTAAAAACGCGCAATATTATATTCATCTTCTCCAAATGCATCATCAGCTTGCCCAATCAATCCATTATACATATCCATCATTTCGGCTTCAATCAGTGCATTTGAGTTAACAACCGGTAATTCAGTCTCAGCTTCAGCAGCATCTTCTAAATTAATTTGGGCAGCCAACCTTTCTGCTTCCAACCTTGCAGTTTCTATTTGACTGAGCAATTCATCAATTCGTTCAATTTGTTTGGTTGGATATTCTT
>JABMQB010000911.1 GCA_013203525.1 Mariniphaga sp. | reverse complement strand
CAGTAATACCGTTAGATTTTAATTCATCAGCAATCGAAAAGAATTCAACCGGAAAAATACTATAGTCCATACAACACAGGTCACAGCCTTTTTTACATTGAAGGTGTTCTGAATGCTCCAATGAAAGTTTTTCACAATGCTTGTCAATATCATTTCGAAGTGAATTGTATTTTTTATAGAATTCCTTGTAAATTTGAGACATATGCGATTTCAATAATATTTCCTCAAAAATAGTATAAAATGGAATTAACAGAAAACTTGCAAAAAGCAACAATCTTAAAAGAAGAATTAGATGGTTTAAGGCCATTGTTTTCTGAACAGGAAAAAAGAATTATGCAAAAATTTAGGTTAGATTGGAATTACCATTCTTCGCATATTGAAGGCAACAGTCTTACGTATGGTGAGACAAAAGCTTTAATCCTTTTTGGTCATACTGCACAGGCTAAGCCGCTGAAAGACCATTTAGAAATGTCGGGGCATGATGAAGCTATTTTATACATAGAAGATGTAATAAAACAAACAAGGCCTCTTACAGAAAGCTTTATTAGAGATTTGCATAAACTTATTTTAAAACAACCATATCAGGTTGATGTAATAACCCCTGATGGGCAACCTACAAAGCGCTGGGTGAAAATAGGCAGTTATAAAACTGTCCCTAATCACGTGAAAACAAAAACCGGCGAGATTTTCTATTTTGCCTCACCGGAAGAAACTCCGGCAAAAATGGCTGACCTGATGAAATGGTATTCTGAAAATATTGAAAATAAAGACAACCATCCAGCGATTTTTGCCACAGAATTTCACTACCGGTTTATCAGGATTCATCCTTTTGATGATGGGAACGGAAGAATTGCACGATTACTTATGAACTTCATATTACTGCAATTTAGTTATCCACCGGCTATTATAAAAACCGAAAATAAGAATGAATATTACAACGCACTTGAACAAGCTGATGCTGGGCAGCTTGATTTCTTTTTTAATTATATAAGTGAAGAAGTGGTTAATTCACTTGATTTGATGTTACGTGGGGCAAGAGGAGAAGAAATTGAGGAACCGGAAGATTTGGATAAAAAACTGCAACTACTGAAAAAACGATTTGGGGAAGATCCTAAAGCAAAAGTTACCGTTAAGAAAAGTCCGTCAGCAATAAAGGAGGTTATCGAAAAAAGTCTAAAACCACTTATTACATCACTTGAGAAAAGAATGATGGATTTTGATACATTCTTTAAATCAAGAAATGTTAATTCAAAATACGATAATGGAACTGCCATAGGTACAAGTAGTTTTTCACTTAGTTTTAATAAACTTTGTAATAATAAACTTTATCCTTTTTTAAATAGAAATATTATTTCATATGTGCTTTTTGAATCTTCTTTTAATGATTTAAGAAAATCAGATAAAAGTATATCGATAAAGGGAGTTGAGATTTCTTTTATTTTTCATCAAAATGTTTATGAAATAAAAGGTTCTGGTTTGAAAAATCCAATGAATAAATTGTATAACAATAAACTGGAAGAAGAAGAAATAGCTCAAATTGTTAATGACCTTGGTAACTGGCAATATGGTCTTTTGGAAGATATTATAGACAATCAATCGGAATAAATAATTATTATGATTTTTATAATATGCATTTTAAAATACTTCTATTTTTACAAGAACAAACCAGAATAGAACAGTGAATGAATTTTATTATGAAAAAATCGATATTTGTATTAATTATTTTGACTTTCGCTATTAATCTCATTGCTCAGGAAATAAGGAATTTTACACCTAATGTTTCTTTGTTAGCTGAGGAATTAGAATTCTTATATCAAGACTACTCGTTGCCAATTGAAGATCGTGTATCCAGCTTGGTGTCGGCAATGACTGTGGATGAGAAAATCAGCCAGTTATTATATACAGCATCCTTAATTGACCGACTTGAAATTCCTGAATATAATTGGTGGAACGAATGTTTACATGGTGTTGCACGGGCTGGGTATGCTACGGTTTTTCCGCAATCAATCACCATTGCCGGATCGTGGGATAAAGACCTGATGTTTCGGGTTGCAACCGCGACTTCAGATGAAGCACGTGCAAAACATCATGAGTTTATCAGGAGGGGAAAACGAGGAATCTATCAGGGCTTAACTTTTTGGTCGCCAAATATTAATATTTTTCGTGATCCAAGGTGGGGAAGGGGGCACGAAACTTATGGCGAAGATCCGTACCTTACCGGGCAAATGGGATTACAATTTGTAAAAGGATTACAAGGCAATGATCCAAATTATTTGAAAGTGGTGGCAACAGCAAAACATTATGCTGTGCACTCAGGGCCAGAACCATTACGACATGAATTTAATGCAATTATCAGTGAAAGGGATTTACGTGAAACATACCTTCCGGCATTTCGAACATTGGTTGTGGATGGAAGTGCATATTCTGTAATGGGTGCATACAATCAGTATCATGGTATTCCATGTTGTGCTAATCCCTATCTATTTAATATTCTAAGGGAAGAATGGGGATTTAAGGGGTATGTAGTTTCCGATTGCTGGGCAATATCCGATTTTTATACTTTTCAGAATTTTTCGGCTGATGCTGCCGAAGCTTCCGCTGTTTCAGTAAAAGCGGGTACCGACCTGAATTGCGGGGAATCGTACCCAGCACTTGCCGATGCCTTTGAACGTGGATTAATTACGGAAGATGAGCTGGATATTGCTGTTAAACGTTTGTTTACAGCTCGTTTTAAACTGGGAATGTTCGATCCCGATGAAATAAATCCATATGCTCAAATACCATTTTCGGTAGTAACTTCTCAGGTTAATTCAACACTTGCTCGTGAAGCAGCCAGGAAAAGTATTGTCCTTCTTAAGAATAAAGATGGTATTTTACCACTTTCAAAAAATATAAAGAAAATTGCTGTTATCGGACCTAATGCTGGAAACTGGGAATCGCTGGTAGGAAACTATAATGGGATTTCAATTAATCCTGTAACCGTATTGCAAGGTTTAAAAAATAAACTACAACCTGAAACTGAAATTTTATATGCTGAAGGAAGTCATTTGGCGGAAGGTGTACATAACCTTTCACCCATTCCTTCAAGATATTTTTTGACAGAAAATGGAGAACAGGGTATAATGGGGGAATATTTCTCAAATGATAGTTTGGGAGGCTCTCCCGTAATGAAAAGAATTGATGATAATATTAACTTTTATTGGGAAGCCGATTCGCCATCTCCTGATTTACCGGATGATAATTTTAGCATTCGTTGGACTGGTTATATAGAACCTCCGGTTTCAGGAACATACCATATTGGGTGCTGGGGAATGCCGGAATTGTCTGTAAGCCTGGAAGGAGAAGAAATTCTTTCTCGCCGGAGTGAACACAGAGGGGCACATCAGGAGTTTGATGTTAAATTTGAAAAAGGCAGAAAATATAAAATTGTTTATGAATATAAAAACTGGCATGGCGATGGCGATGCAAAACTTTTATGGTCAATACCAAATCCCGATATGCTGGACGAGGCAGTTGTAGTTGTAAATGAATCGGATGTTGTGATTCTGGTAACGGGACTTTCCCAGCGTTTGGAAGGTGAGGAAATGGATATTCATATTGATGGATTTGCCGGTGGTGACAGAACGCATCTGAAATTACCAAAGACGCAGCTTGACCTTATGAAAAAAATAAAGGAAACCGGAAAACCAATGGTTTTAGTGTTAATGAATGGTAGCGCTCTGGCAATCAATTGGGAAAGTGAAAATATCGATGCTATTATTTCAGCCGGTTATCCGGGAGAACAGGGAGGTAACGCTGTTGCTGATGTATTGTTTGGCGATTATAATCCGGCCGGGAGATTACCGGTTACCTATTACAAATCGGTTGATCAGCTACCTCCATTTGAGGAATATGATATGGAGGGAAGGACATATAAATATTTCCGCGATGAGCCACTTTACCCCTTTGGTTTTGGTTTGAGTTATACAAGCTTTGAATATTCTGACCTTGTTGTTCCTGAAAAAGTGAATTCAGGTGAACCACTTACAATAAAAGTGAAGGTTAAAAACACGGGCGATGTTGCTGGTGAAGAAGTTGTCCAGCTTTATATAACCGATGAAAAAGCAACCACTCCTCGCCCAATCAGGCAATTAGAGGGATTTAAAAGAATTCAATTAAATGTTGGAGAAACAAAAACTGTAGACTTTAAACTTGATCCACGCCAGTTATCAATTATTAATAAAAAAGAAAAAAGAGCAATTGAGCCGGGATGGTTTACGGTGTCGGTTGGGGGGAAACAACCTGGATTT
>JABMQB010000910.1 GCA_013203525.1 Mariniphaga sp. | reverse complement strand
CACTTCAACGCTTTGGAATCAAAATAGAGTTTTTCCAATTTTAACTTACTCTGAGTATGAAGGCTATGGGGGGCTGCCCAGATAATTGAAAAGATTTTATCGTCGTTACGATTGTAAACCAGATTATTCAGAAATTCCGCCATCATCACAGTCTTGCCCGATCCGGTTGGCGCTTTAAATACAATCGTACGATTAGTGGAAATACTCAATAATTCATTCGTTTTTTCTACCAGCTTCCGAACTGCCTTTTCCTGATAATCCAATTGTTTCATTTGAATATCCTTTTATAAACCCTCAATATCGCTGCGGGAATTGACTTGACTGTTATCTTATTGCTCATATCTAAAAATTCATCACTAAAATTATCATCACCCAAAGAGAATATATAGATATGAATATGTTTGTCATAATCGCTGATGATTGTTTTTAGTTTAGGTATTTCCGACTGGTCAAATAGAACTGCCATATATTTCTCTTTATTCCGAAATATTTTTATAGGTCCATCTTCGAGCACGAAATCGAAGATATTTTCCCGGAGGCACAGCATTTCAACTGACTGTTTAGTGAGTTTCTCTTTGTTTTCATCGGTTGATTCGGCAGGGACAAAATCGGTACGGAAGTATTTTAAATTCTCACCTAATCCATCAATATTCTCACCATTTTTATTTATATATCCTTGTATGACATTATTAATTCTTGGATAACAAATATCAGTACATATATTTTCCTCTTCATTCGTACATAAAATAAATCTTCTGTTTCCATTACCATACTTATTGTTATATAAAACTGAGTGTCCTGTTGTACCTGTTCCGGCAAAATAATCTAAAATTATTGCGTTAGGTGGAGATGATATGTCTATTATTCGTATAATTAATTCAATAGGCTTTGGATGGTTAAAATCACATTTTCCAAGTATATCAATTATTAGATTTTTTCCAGTAATAGATGATTTAACATTAGAGAAGATGCTACTTTGGATTACCTGCTGAGATTCATTTTGAAATATTTTTATTCTTGGAACCCCAGCTCCTTTCTTGCTAAAATAAATACGGTTATCATTAAATAACACATTATATTCTTCCTCAGATATTGACCAGTTTCTTGTATATTCATTGCCTGTAGGAGAGATTATCGTATAATAATTGCTTCCAGGTTTTCCCGATAAACCGCGAGAAATATTACCTGACATCCAGTTCCCCCTAGAATCATTATCTGGATTTTTCCAGTCTTCTTTTTCCAGATATGTATATTCTTCATATTTATTAAACTTTATATTAGTTTTATTTATAAAGCACGTTATTAAATATTCATGTTCTTTTCTAACAGTATATTTTGCTGTTTTTGGCATCGCGCCTTCAGTTTCATCTTTTACGTTCCAAACATATGTTTCAACATTTTTTTCTCCAAATATTTCTTCACAAAGCATTTTAAGATGAGGCTGTTCATGATCATCAATTGAAATAAAAATACATCCTGTATCTTTTAAAAGTCGCTTGGCTAATTTTAATCTATTATCCATAAAAGATAGCCATTTACTATGCTTATAGCTATCCTCAGATTCAACCCATCGATCATTATATTTAAAATCTTTATTGCCTGTGTTATATGGCGGATCGATATAGATAACATCAATCGATTTTTCATGAGTATAATTCAGAACTGAAAGCGCATGATAATTATCGCCCTCAATCAGAATATGAGTTGGTTTATCGGGATCGTTTTTTATTTCTTTTTCTTTGACTTCTTTTAATACGGGCAATTCTTTTTTGCACTGCAATACAACCTGTTCGGGTTCGCGTTCTTCGTCCCATACAAGCCCGTATTTCTTCCGCTTTTCCAGTTCATAAATGTGTTTAATCAAGTCTTCTTTAGACCAGTCCGAATAATCATATTTCTTTGCCAAAATCAGTTCCTTGTGTTAATTCTTCCCGATAAATTTAGTCAGAAATGATCTTTTATTAAAGTATATATCGCCCTGCGGAATTTCAATCATTCCCTGCACCGTTTTTATCCTTTCTTGCGGCACTTTGACCCTTCCTGCAGAGGTTTTAGTATTTCCTGCGGATTAATTTCCCCTTAAGAAGCCGCAGGAATGAGTAATTATCGATATGGAAAGGCTTAAATCCCGCAGGGATTCCAGTGGAATAGTTTAAGACCGTCTGCAAGCAGGTAAATCTCTGTTTAGTACAAATTATTGTTGTT
>JABMQB010000909.1 GCA_013203525.1 Mariniphaga sp. | reverse complement strand
TGTTGAAGAATTTTATCTTTCAGACACATTGTTTTACCTTTCAATTTCATCCTTTAATTTTTTTAATGCCCTCGACAATGTTTTACTAATTGATGTAAATTTTATCCCGGTTATTTCTGCCAGTTCTTTATAAGTTAATCCTTCGTTATATAAGGTTAAAAGCATCCTGTCTTTTTCTTTTAATTTTTGCAATGCCTCCAAAATTTCAGTATTTATATCAGACTCTGTTTGAACTTCTGTTGCTTCTGTTTTTATGCTGTTTATACGTTTATTCTTTTTGATAAATGCCAGGCATAAATTACTTGTTACTTTATACAACCAGGCTTTTTCGTTGCGTATTTCCTTTTTCTGAATTATACAATTGTATAAATGTATAAACACATCCTGCGATATATCAGAGGCATTTTCAAAATCGTTTAAGAACCTGAAAGCTAATCTGTATACCGATTTATAATACATATTATATAAATCGTTGAAACTGTCCAATTCAAAAAGTGTTTATTATTAAGTAGATTTTAATTGCTGTTTTGTGACATTATGAACATAAAATTTATGAATATTTATTGGATTTGACCTAATTAAAGGATTTTAAATGCTGTGAATTTTACCCACCCTCGACAATCATTTTTGTAAATAATATATAAAGCAATTCCCTCCCTAATTTAGAGAGGGACAGTAAGGGTGCATTATAATTCAAAAAGTGCTTTTATCCCTTCATAATAACTCCTGCCACTGGTTATGCGGCTTTGTTCATAATCGTCCATAATCAGCACAAAGCGGTTATTAAAATGTTTTCGTACTTCTTTTAACAGGTTTTTATTGATGATAAACGACTTGTGTACACGGATAAAACAGTCAGGTAATTTTTCTTCCAGCTTTTTTAAACTGGAATCAAGTATATAGGTTTTTGCATGTTTGGTAACAATGGATATGTGTTTTTCGTTGGCTTTTAAATAGGAAACTTCATCGAGCCTGACAAATATAATCCGGTCGCCAACTTTAACCGGGATAGATGTGACTTCCTCGTATTTTTTGTCGGATGAAAGTTTTTCAATCAGCTTATAAATATTTGTGTTGGAAATCTGCCCATTAAATTGTTTTAATTTTTCAACCGATTGGCTGAATCGTTCTTTTGTAAGTGGTTTAACAAGGTAATCGGCACAAAACGAATCAAAAGCCTGAAGGGCATATTCATCAAATGCAGTGCAAAATATAACGATGGGCATATATGGAATTTGTTTTAAAACTTCAAATCCATCGAGTCCCGGCATTTTGATATCCAGAAAAATCAAACCGGGTTTTAAACGTGTAATTATTTCAACTGCCTGTTCTCCATTTTCAGCTTCCCCTACAATTTCAAAAATGCCGGGATATTCTGATGCCAATTGTTTAAGCCGTAACCGGGCTGGCAACTCATCATCAATAATTACTGTTTTATACGATTGGTTTAAACTCATTCCTGAAACTGATTCTTTAAAGTTACCTGAATATGTTTATTTTTCCCATTTTGCCAATTTTAAATTGCATCATCTTTATATAAAATTTGAAGTTTGTCGTGGAGGTTTTGCAAACCATAACCACTAATCAACTCTTTTGGGAAATCAGGGCCATTATCGTAAATCGTTATAATTAAATCTTTCCCATCTTGTTTTACTTCTATTTTCAGTTTACCCTGATCTGTTATTTTTGTTGAACCATGTTTTATCGCATTTTCAACCAAAGGTTGTATCAGGAATTTGGGAATCTGGTTATCAGTTGCATTCTCATCTGTTTTTATTTCATAATTTAGCTTTTCTCCAAAACGGATTTTTTCAACTTCAAGGTATTTTCGAACCATTTCAAGCTCCTCTTCAACTCTTACATAAGTTTTATCTTCCTTATTAATCGAATATCTGAAAAGTTCGAAAAGAGATGTTGCCATGGTTTCAGTTTTTCCAGCATCGGTATGCACTAAGCTGGCAATTGAATTTAAGGAATTATATAAAAAATGAGGATTTATACGCGAATGGAGTGCATTTAATTCAGTTTGGTTTTTTAGCTCTTTCATTTTTGCAAGTTCAACATCTTTCTGGTTTATAAAACTTTGAGTACGATGGTTGAGATAAATAAAAAATAATCGAATAAAAGCAGCAAATAAACTTAAGGAAATTGCAGATATTATTGATGGCGATAATGATTCATTAATATATCCATGTGAAAGAATCAGTAATCCTCCGATTACAATTATCATCGCAATTAGAATTGAAAACATTGTACTAAAAAATACTATAACATTTTTTGAAATATTAATTTTTTTAATTTTAAAAAACTTCTTTTCAATCGAATACATTAGAAAAACCACAAGTAATCCCATTATCCAATTAAAAATAAATGATGAGATTGTTTGATCAATTATTGAAGAAATCCCGGAATAAGGTTGAATGTAATCCCAGAATGAAATAGAATAACTTACAATTGAATAGACGAATACTATAACAATTCCCTTGTAAATAAAGGATTGAATTTTTGCTACGGAATTAGTAAACCATCCCTTGTAGTAAATAAAGAAGATAGTTAAAAGGGCAATTAAAAGCCCCAAAATGATTGTGCTGTATTTTAAGGGATTTTTATATCGTAGTTTTAAATAATGCAGATATGAAGAATTCTTTGTCGTATTTATTCTGAGTTTTTTATAAAAATCTTTTGAATATAACTTTCTAATCAGGTCCTTATCAATCTCATGAAAGGTTGCAGTCATTGCATTATGAGTATCAAAAATACCTCCATATTCAGTGACCAAATTTCTGGGGTAGTATGGTTTGGTTAAGTTTTTTATACAATAGAAATATACTTGATTTGTAAATATTTCGGGAGAATCAATGCCAGATAATAATTCGATATGTGTTATCGTAATTTTGTTGTTTCCAAGATTTTGTATTGCCCTGTAGCCAACATTATTAGGAGGTTTAAGATCAATAAAAAAATTACATTTTTCAACAACTATTTTTACTTCTACGATTTCTATTAATTCATTTAATTCCTGAACCAGTTGTTTTACTATAGCTGAATCAGATTCAGATGCATTTACTAATTGTATTTTTATATCTTCTTCATATCTGTAAGCATGAGTATTGGTGCCATTAAATAGCCGTTCTCTGATTATTCGCCAGGTAGTTTCTTCATACCGAAATTTTTCTTGTGCCTGGAGATTAAGTAAGCTAGCAAGAAAAAAGAATATTGTTATCAGAATTAGTCGTTTCATGATTTTAAATTTAAGGTTTTGAAACGAATTAACATTATTCAAATAATGTGGGAAAGGTATTTCTGATGAAGTGTGGAATTTGGGGAATGAAGTGCAGATTGTTTTTCATTTAAGTATTTACCCTCCCTTGACAATCATTTCTGTAAATATTCTATAAAGAAATTCCCTCCCTAATTTAGGGAGGGACAGGGAGGGTAAAAGAATAAATTTTTAATATTTCCGATTAAAATTTAAATGCCTTAAACGAATGTGGTTTAATTTTCACATCGACAAAGAAGGCATCGTTCCCGAATTTCCTTCCTCTGAATTCAGAAGCCTTTCTTACGGTTACCGGGATTTTTTCACCAGTTTCAATGTTGGTTATTTCTTTAGCTTCTTCTTTTAACATTACTCTCACAGCCACTTCTTCATCAAGAAATGACTCCACTACACATGAGTTATTGTCGTAAACCATTAAGCTAACTTCGCTTGGTCCTTCCAAAGAAATCGGCAGACTTCCGGCAATATTTTGCCTTAACCTGTTCAGAACGTTTTCAGGTAAAATATATAAGTCAACAAAATTATCCGGAATGGTTAAAACCATAAATTGCCCGGTTGAGTAATCGGCGCGATGCAGGATGGGCCAGCCATTTGTATCGTCTAAGGCAGAAACTACTTCCCACGAATCATTGGTCAGATAGTGTATTTGTGGGATAATAATTTCCTTTTCCATGGGTGCTCCTCTACCTCCTCTAAAACCGGCACTAAATTCTTTTACACTGGCTTTGCGGTCGGTGACACGAAGTTCAACAATATCTTCAATGCCTTTGTCTTGCATTGCTTTATAAAATCCTGAAGTTACTACAACCTGTTTCCCCCTTCTGAGTTGTTTCCTGATTTTATCAACTATTTGTGGATCAAAAGAAGCTGTTTCGGTTAAAAAAACCATCTCTTCATCTTCAGGAAATTCAGGAACCATATCCATCGGAATCCCAATCATTCCAATATAATTTTGAAGAAAATCTTCGCCAACCGAATGGTAGGGTTTATAACTTTTGATTCCGATTGGATTACCCAGTTCGCCGAGTACTTTATCAATTACTTCGAATGAATAACCAGCAGCCCTGATCATTTTGGTTGGGGTAAATTCCGATCCATCCTCCAGTTTAACCGGTTTCATCATTTCGTCAAAATCAAAACTGTTTTCAGGGGCATTCCATGGAGCTTTTCCCCGTGGATTCAGGTTGCCTTGCATTTGCCTGATATCAAATAAAGTAATTTCAGGAGCTTTGGCAAAAAGTGTTAGCCAGAGCTGTTCAGCATAACGGTCGTATGGAGTACCGCCGCCTGTGTCAACCCAGCCTCCTCTGTTTTCACCTGGTTTCAGGTTTTCAAAATACCGGATTATATTATAACTGAGATATTGCTGCAGATGCTGGTTGCCCGACCTGTTGCGGGTTTCAGTTCCGGTATAAAGACCATCAAATATAGCTGGTTCTTCTTCAAGATTAAATCCAAGTCCCTGGAAATGTTCGTACCAGTTGGGGTATTTAATAACAACTTCAGTGTTTGGATTTACAGCTTTTGCCGGTTTAATCACAAGGTTTATTGCAGCTTCCTGCATTAATTCCAGCCGGTAATCAGTCCAGCTTTTATCCCCTTTGGCATCTATACATAAATCGCATTTACAACTGGTAAAGAAAAAATCGTCCAGAATAAATTCATCAAAAAACTTAGCAGTATGCTCGGCTATTTCCTGAACTTTTTTCCGGTCTTCAGGATTGCTATAACAAAATGTTTGAAAATTGTTACTTTCATCAATGGTATAAGTAATTCCTCCGCCTACTTCAACTCCCCGATCCTTAAAAAACTTAATGGCAGTTTTTAAAGTTTCTTCTTCAACAATTAAAAGGTCGCGGTGGGTCTCCAAATAAATTTTATCGACATGTGCTTGTTTCGAAAGCTCGTCCCAAAGAGCGGTTAGGCTTTCAAGATCGTTCATTTTTTCCACCTCGTAAGCACGACAGTAAACTGCAACTTTGAAGTTTTTATAACCTTGTGAATATGCTGAAATTCCTAACAGAATCAGCAAAAAGAAAATAACAGAAGATTTTAAACTTTTCATGGTTTAATAAGTTGGTTAGTTCAAAATATTAATTGTTTTAAAGTTAATCTATTTTTTTAAACCGAATGGCGGTTCCTCCTCCTTCGCCTAAATTGATTTTCAGAGTACTGTTTTTATTAACTTCCTGTTTTGAAATGGCTACATTTTCCGGATTATTCTCCCACCCCGTTTCCGGTGCATCGGCATAAATCTGTGCTTCGTACTTTGCCTGCTCTGCCAGAAAGGATAACTCAATTTCAAACTCTCTGCTTTTTTTATTGGTCATACTACCCAAATACCAATCTTCACTATTTCTGTCCTTCCGCACTGTTGTGATATATTCGCCTATTTCACCATTTAAAATTTTGGTGTCCTCCCAATCAACCGGAACATCCTGTAAAAATTGAAATGCTGGGTTGCCAACATAATATTCAGGGAGGTCGGCCAGCATTTGAACAGGAGAATAAATTGTCACATAATATGCCAGTTGTTTGGCAATCGTTGTGTGGATTTTCCTTCCGTAACCTTGTTCAATATCAATATCAAAAATTCCCGGAGTCAGATCCATAGGGCCCGACAACATTCTGGTAAATGGAAGAATTAAAGTATGGTTTGGAGGATTGCCTTCGCTCCAGGCATTATATTCCATTCCACGGCTTCCTTCGCGCGATAGCATATTTGGATAAGTACGCCGTTCACCTGTATCTTTT
>JABMQB010000908.1 GCA_013203525.1 Mariniphaga sp. | reverse complement strand
CAAAAAAAGTCAAAAACACCCTCAAAAACCTATTTTAAACAATGGATTCCCGATCTTTCTAATAATCGAACTTTACAATTAACTTTACCGGATATTATACTATTTATTAAGTTCTGTTAGGAGTTAAAATAAGCCCATTTGAGGCACTGCTATTTTTCATTGAATCATCAGTTAAAATGAGAAGGTCCATTGTTCAATCTATAATTGATGTTCAATAAACAATTCATAACATACATGGTTGGTGTGATACAAGGTTACCCGAAACACTTATCATGCAAACGCTTAATGATTACTAGCTTCAAAAACAAGGTTTTATAAAAACGGATATTTCCGCTTTTATAGATGAATATGCTTTATCACCTGCTAAAACTCAGAAAAAATAAAATGCTTATAAATCTAACCTTAGTACTTAACTCTAAACATAGAAAAATTTGAAATTATATTTCATTTGTTAAGTTTCAACTAATATCAATTTTTCAACATAGTTTTTAAGAATTGCAAAATCGAAAATACGCAAGGTTCTCGTTCAAGAAGAGATATTTAACCTTCATTGCAAATATTTGAGAATTTTTTCATTAAGTTATTTTTTTTTTACCGAAAGATAATTATTTAAGGGAGGCAAAAATAAAGTTATACGTCCATATATTACATTTCATTTGGTATTTTTATATATTTTATGCAAGAATTAAAAATTATATTAGAATATGTGCATGGAAGGATTTAAGATATTTTTCCTCATAAGTTTTTTATCCATAGTTGGATCAAATAGTTTTGCTCAGGTTTTTAACGGAGATATTAATACCTCTACTATTATTAATTCAAATAGTCATACACCTTTCTGGATATGGGCTAACCAATTGGGTCATATCCCTCAAAATTCAAAATTTATTCAAACCGGTGAAATAAACCTTGAATTAAAAAATCACTTTAAAAATGGAAATACATTTTTCATGGCGACCAAAGCATTTGGTTCAAAAGGGGAAGTATCTCATTTCGAATTAACTGAATTGTATGTTGGATTTAAATTGGGAAGAATAATAGCATCTGTTGGATCAAGGGCAGATTCATTAATACAGGAAGGATTGTCTTCTTCCAATGGAAATTTTTTAAACTCGCGAAATGCAAAGCCCTATCCAAGGATTTCTTTAGACACTGATGGATTTATAAAAATTGGTAAAAGGAATTTTTCAATTGCAGGAAAATGGGAAGAAGGAATTTTATTGGATGAACGAATGGTTGATAAACCACGTTTGCACCATAAAAATTTACTTTTTCG
This sequence comes from Mariniphaga sp., assembly GCA_013203525.1. GTDB lineage: Bacteria > Bacteroidota > Bacteroidia > Bacteroidales > Prolixibacteraceae > JABMQB01. Next base: position 3,215 of record JABMQB010000908.1, on the reverse strand, counting down.
AATAGGGGATGTACAGAAGTTTCAATTTGAAATTGGAATCGACCATTATGTTTTTTGGGGGGGGGATTCACCTAAATATGGTCCGCAACCCAAAGGATTTACCGATTACTTACGGGCAATCCTGGCCATGAGGGGTGGTGATCAACATACGCAAGGTGACCAGGATAATGTGGCAGGGAATTCATTGGGCCAGTACTTTTTTATTTTTAGGAAAAAATGGCAAAATGTTGATGCTGAAATAAGAATTATTCACCCATTTGAGGATAAATCGGGGATAGTATTGTTTAACACAGTTGATAACCTATATAGCCTGTATCTGACTTTTAACGAAAACCAATTTTTAAAGTATACCCTTCTTGAATTTATATATACCAAAAACCAAAGTGGAGATGATATCCAGGATGGTGTACGAATTCATACAAACGGGAGGGATGATTATTTGACGCATTCATTTTATAACTCAGGGTTTACATATTTTGGAAATGTAATGGGTAGTTCGCTTTTTTATCCGATAAATTATAATTCAGAAGGAATCTCCACAGGAATTGCAAATAACAGGTTTGTGGCTTTTCATTTTGGAGCTTCCGGAAAATTATCAAATACCTTGAATTGGAAAATGTTATATAGTTATTCTTATAATTATGGAACTTATTGGGTCCCATTTGATACTGTTCGAAATCAATTGTCAGGCTTATTTGAGTTTAAATATGAATTTATAAAAGCTCACTTATATTTAAAAACATTATTTGCTTTTGATCGGGGATCAAACATAAATAATGGAATGAATGATTTAAGCGGTGGTGCCAGGTTAACAGTTGGTTGGCGTTTGTAATTGAATGTGCAACAAAAACCTCAAGGTTTAAACACACCGGACCTGTTATTCATATTAATTCCAGCAATGAATGTTGGTGTATAATCAGTTAAATCTTCCGTTTGAAATGCAAATAGTTGATCTCCACCTAAAGCTAACTCTAAACTTCCGGTTTGAGTTTCAATAGTTCCATTACCCTGTATAATACTCCATCCGGATGAATATTGCATGACTATCATATCGCCTGTTACATACAAGACCTTCTTCTGGTACGGTAAATTTAATAATTCCTTCAGAAGTGTTCCAGTCTGAGTTTTCATCTATCCAACCCCGGTCGGTAAAATAGATAACTTCACTTCCTGAAATTGCTGTGGTTGCTATAAATGAAAATTGGTCATCACCATCGGCATTATAACCTGTAAAAGCAATATCGCCGGCTGAAAGTTGGGCTAAACTTATAAATGGGAAAAAATAAGAAGAATTATTATACAGGAATAAGAAAGGAGTTTAGGCTTGTTTATAATCCTTGATTGATTTTTTTTGAAAGGTGAACATTTTTAAATGGTTTTTGGATTAACTAATATTAATGCAAGTTAAGGCATTACAATTAAAAAGTCACTAGTTTTAAAAGTTTTCTGAATAAACTCATCTGCACATTTCTTCAACGGGATTTTATAAAACTTTTGGTTTCAAAAACAATTTTTGATTTAACAACATTCCAATTTGTTTTTTTTAACATAACAGGAAGCGGCTCCTTTTCTGCGTCTTCAAAATAGACAAGGCTTTTTAAAACCATAAATTCAGAGCCATCGGGAAATTTTTGGTGATAAAATCGAATTATTTCCTCAAGTGAATAGTACTCCAGTAAAAAGAATATATCTATAAAATCTTTTTTTGTCCCCCTCCCGGTAATGGCGGCTAACTTCATGGCTGCAATATCTGTTTTTGTTGCTAACCTAATTTTTTTTTCAATTGTAAAGGTTTCAAGCCAATGAAAGGGATAATTCACAAAATCAACTTTAGTTTTGTTAATTAAATATGTTTTAATATGAGAGGTTTGATTTAACAATTGAACAGAATCAAATTGGCTAAGAATAGACTTAAATTTGTAATCATCAAATTTAACCCGCCCGAACAGATCAAGGTCTATCGATTTTCTGTGCCCTATTTGTAATGCAAGCGATGTTCCTCCAACTAAGTTTAATTTCTCAAATTCAGTGATTTGCATTAACCGGGTTAAAAGTTCCAGTGTTTTGGTGTCGATTGTTTGTAAGTATAGCATCTGAATTCTTCTAATTTACTATCTGATAATTGAGCTATAAAATGTAAGGATTTTTCATCCAGGCTTCTGATTTTTTTAGCTTCTAAAGTTATTTTCTCCAATCCGAATTGTTTAAAAAGTAAAATCCAATCATTCAATAATCCATATTCCAAAATCCTGGACAATATAAAACAGAAATTTTTTTCCATATCAAGTATATTGGGATCAACATCCCAAAATAAATGGTTGGATAAATCAGTAATTGAAAATGTGTTTTGTTGTAGCATTAGCTTTGTATATCACATTTATTTACAAATGTATTAAATTATTTGGTTGCTAATATTTCTATAATATCAAAAGGTTAAAGTAAAAAGAGAATGATTGAGGGATTGAAGGAATGAATAAGGCTGGGAGAATTATTTCTTGTTTGAATACCATGGAAATAACTGACGTTTGAGGGATTTATTATTAAATGAATTTTTTAAGCGGTATGTCCTGTCAGCTATACGGTTCCTGTCGGGATTAATTGTATAAGTGGCGCCGATCATAATTCTTCCATAAATTCCACTTACAAAATTTTTATACCCTTCGGGTGGAGGAGCATTAAAATTATGAACTCCGTCCATGTTGTCATCAGTAACCATGCTTAAATCTGCCTGAATGTTAAGGCTTATTTTTGAATCAATAATAATTTCATTGCCAAAACCAATACCAATATTCATTTCACTAACAAAAATGGAAGCTTTGGGCTCATTCTTATTCCATCCAATTTTTGCAAATATTAATTCCTTATCCGATTGGTACTTTAATTTTGAACGAAGCCTGGTAGAACCACATTTAATGAATACATAAGGGATAATCCTTTTTTTCTCTTTATTGTTTATGTGATAGGTTAAAATGAAATTGTGATTTTGTATGTGGGATTTATAGATTACGGGTTCAATGCGCATTAATGAAATTTTAAAGTGCCCGAAATGATAAGCTGAAAAATCAGGATTTTTTTGAAATCCATTAAAAGTACTGTATTCAAACTCATATCCAAACTCCCAATTCGGGGAAATTAATTTTGAGATGCCAGCCGAAACAGAGAATCCGGGAAGATGATGCTTTTCATTAATTAAACCACTCAAATCTCTTTTATAT
>JABMQB010000907.1 GCA_013203525.1 Mariniphaga sp. | reverse complement strand
TTATTTAGCAGTGCCCGGAAACCAAAATCTACAAACCATCCTCGGGCAATAATATCTCCTCATGCCGGATATGTTTTTAGTGGGCAGGTTGCTGCCTCAGCTTTTAATCAGATTCCCGAAAATACAAAATACGAAAAAATTTTTGTACTTGCCTCCAGCCATCAGGTGCATTTTAAGGGAGCCTCGGTTTATACCGCCGGGAATTATAAAACTCCACTTGGAACCATTAAGGTTGATTTAAAATTAACCAAAAAACTTATAAAATCAAATCAAATATTTTCAGAAAATATTGATGCACATTCTTTTGAACACAGCCTCGAAGTGCAACTCCCTTTTCTTCAATACAAACTAGGAAAAGAATTTCAACTTATCCCTATTATTTTAGGAACTGATTCTCCGGAAGAGTGTGAAGAAATTGCACATGGACTAAAGCCTTATTTTAATTCAAAGAATTTATTTGTTATTAGTACCGATTTTTCTCATTATCCAAACTATGAAGATGCAGTTGATGTTGATACGGTTTCGGCTAATGCTGTAATTTCAAATAATACACAAACACTGCTTAATGCCCTTGAGTCGAATCGAAAGCTTAATATTCCTAACCTGTCAACATCGATGTGCGGTTGGACATCAGTGCTTACACTTATGTATTTGACTAATAATAATTCATTTGAATATAAAAAAATACAGTATATGAACTCCGGCGATAATCATTTATACGGAGGAAAATACAGGGTAGTTGGTTACCACGCTATTGCTGTTTTTAACACCGACGACGATGTATTTACTATTTCTGAAGAAGAAAAAGAAACACTATTAGAAATAGCTCACCGATCATTGAATGATTCGTATGGACTTAAAAAATATAACGTTGATGACCTGGATACAGGCGGGATTTTACAAGCAAAATTAGGCGCATTTGTAAGTTTATATAATGGTGATGAATTGAAAGGTTGTATCGGGCAGTTTAAAAGTGATAAACCATTGATGCAGGTTATTAAAAGTGTTGTTATTTCAGCATCGAACGACAGAAGGTTTGAAAAGCCAGACAAAAAAATGCTGGAAAATATTATCGTAGAAATTTCAGTTCTTTCACCCTTAAAGAAAATTAAATCGATCGAGGAAATTGAGTTGGGGAAGCATGGAATTTATATAAAAAAGGAGATTGTATCAGGGACTTTCCTTCCACAGGTAGCAATTAAAACAGGCTGGAACCTTGAAGAATTTCTGGGTCACTGCTCGCGCGATAAAGCCGGGCTTGGATGGTATGGCTGGAAAGATGCGGAGATATTTATTTACGAGGCCGAAATTTTCAAAAGCAATCCAATTAACTATTAAAAACTTCATTTAAAACATGCAATGATTTTATTTCACCCATTGAATTAAAGTGGTAGTGGTAATATTCAATGATCTTTATTAATAAAGACATTCTCTCTTCCCTTGATATTTTAAATTCAGGAAAATGCTCAATTTTCATATTAACCAATTTTTGAAATTGTTGCGTTTCATATTTATTCATGTATAAGGGATGTGGTGGTTCAACCTGAGATGAAGTCCCTTTTCTTAAGTCGAGAAATGTGCCGTTTTCAAGGTTCTTTATATTGGGATGAATACCTAAAAATCCTGTCAACCTTGAAAGAAAAAATAAATGAAAATTATTTATCCCACCTTCAGAAAGATCAAGGTATTTGATTGCATTTTCACAAAAATGAAATAATTCCGGATTACTCTCTTCTTCCCTCAATAATTTATAAAGTATTTCAGCAATAAAAATAGCCTGGGTCGATTTTTTTATATCAAAAGGTATTGACCTGAAAGTTTCGTATGTTTTAAATTCCTTTAATCGTTGAACTTCTCTCGATTGTTTCTGATAAACCACCATATCAAGCAAATATAAAGGTTGAAGCATTGATGCCTTGTTCCTGGCTTTTTTCCCTTTTGCTGAATTAACTATGTAAGGCTGCCTCCCGAACTTTTCAGTATAAATAGTGGCAATAATGCTATTCTCGCCATATTTAATATTGTGTAATAATATCCCTTTTGTTTGTGACAGCATTATTCTACCAGCTAATATTCAAAAAAATTAAACTCTGAAATCAATCAATTTATAAAAAGTAGTTTTGAAATATGTGTTTTGTCGCCGGTTTTATCTGAAAGAAATACCAGGTAAACGCCTGTTTTCACTCGGTTCCCATTTAGGTTATTACCATCCCAGGTTGCTTGCCCACCCAGCGAAGTAGTATTATATACCAGATTTCCGGATATATCAGTAATTTTTACATCTGATTCTTCTATAAGGCCAGTGATAACAACCGGACCATCGTATGTTTCCCTAACAGGATTTGGATAAACCAGTACATTCTCAAATTCATCGTCTCCTTCTATTGCATCACCCTTATATGAAACAATCCCCTCTTCTGTTCCAATAAATACTTCTCCGGATATTTGATTTACGGCAATACTTGAAATACTATTTGAAAGCAATGGGCTATTCTCTTCTGTAAAATGAAGAATTTCATTTTCGCCGTTTTCTGAAATAAGGTATACTCCGGAATTAACAGTACCCATCCATTTCCGGTTTGCACCATCGATAGCAATAGCTGTAACAGTTTCTGTTTCAAGAAGTGGGTGATAAAGCCCATCGTTTAGGTCAAGACCTGGATGTGAGGCATATAATGTTCCAGACTCCCAAACACGTTCAGGATTAAAATAAACAGCAACTCCCTTTGTTGTTCCAACCCAGATAGATCCATCCAGGTCTTCGGCAATTGAATATACATCATTCATATCCGTAATAAGTTCGGTTTCGCCATTATTAAAATACGATTTTACCGGAAGGTATTCGTTTTGAGATGCATCTTCATTTACTACATAAAGACTATGCCCACGTGGTATTACAATCCATTTATCATTATTCCCAGTAACAATTAATTGTCCGATACTCCTCTTATTTGCAACAACCGGCAGGTTAAATGATTCCCACTTACCATTAGTTCGAAGGACACTTACTATATCTGCAACTTCTGAATTGGATATCCAAAGGTTTCCGTTTGAATCAAAACCCAGTCCTCCAATCCTGACATAAGGTTCGTTTGGTTGATTTGGCAAAGCGGTTTGTAATGAACTGTTGTGATTTGTAAATCGATTTATCAATTCTCCATTTTGGAGCTCAAGTAAACCTCCACCCCATGAACCAATGTAAATATGATTTTTATCTGATGGGTCTGCAACCATACTAACAATATCTGAGAATGATTCCATTTCAGGAATTTTATCCCTTGTAAAATAATTCCAAACGCCGTTATTAAATAATTGAAACTGAGGATTTGTCCATGTATTATTCCATGAAGAATTTCTTCCACCTGATGCAACCCAAAGATCGTTTTGGTTGGTATACAGGTAAAAAGCTTTATTATCAATAGGCCCTTCAGGGTAAACCGACTCAAATATTTCGCCTGATACTTTTACTAATCCAAAATTTATATCGGCAATCCATAAGCCATTGGTTTCATCAAAAATGGCATTTACCGGGTTAATATTTGTTTGAATTTCTTCAATTCCCGGATATGTTTGAACTCGCGCATACTCCTGATAATTATTATCAAATATATATATGATTTTATTCCCTGTAATGGTCAGGTAATTTTCTGTAGCACGTATATTTTTAATTTCCCCTGTGTACGAAAGTAACCTGTCCCAGTTATTACCATTTTTGCTGTACATTTCATTTTCATCCCAAAGAGCAATGAGTGTTCCTGAAAAAAATTCTATTCCTGTAAATTTATCATCGTAATGAGGAATGTTTGTAATACGGGTCCAATTCCTGTAATCCAGCAAATTCGGGTTATTTAAATCGGCAGCATAAAGGCCATCTTCCGTAGCAGCATAAATTGTGTTCCCTTCAATATCTATATCAAAAATATTAATTTGTGATCCTTCTTCACCAATCAGATAAGTATCTTTAACTTCCTGTTTATCGAGGTTTATTACTACGATTCCAAAACCACAGGATATATACGCTTCTGATCCACTAATAAAAATATTATTAATCGATTTATCTCCCATAATCGATTTTCTTTTAATATCCGAAAGATTTACTATTTGGTTCTCGTAAATAAGGTCGATGTTACTGTTTTTATAAGCAACCATTAATAATTGATTTTCACTGCTGTATTCAATTGTTTGGATATTAAAATCGTTCAATCCGTTTAAGCGGGTTATTTTATTTATGCTGTTATCGCTGGTATTATAATAGAACAATCCTCCCTGGGTTGCGCAGTATATTTTTTCGCCTCCATTTGCAACCTTAATTGCATTCGAAAACGATAGATATTCATTCCAATCGCCCAGTTGCTGCCCAAAAGCAAACGAACTAAAACAAAATAAGGTAAAAATTAGTAGTATTTTCTTGTTCATTTATTCAAGTGTTTTTAGGTGTTTAACTAATTTTCCAACAGCTCTTCCTCTGTGGCTGATCTTATTTTTCAATCCTAAATCCATTTCAGCAAACGATTGGTTACATCCATCAGCAAGGAAAATTGGGTCATAGCCAAATCCTTTTTCTCCTTTTTTTTCTTCTGAAATTATTCCGTTCACAATCCCTTCAAATTGTTTTTCATTCCCATCGATAATCAACGAAATCATTGTTC
>JABMQB010000906.1 GCA_013203525.1 Mariniphaga sp. | reverse complement strand
TGCCGGGGTTGATGCTGTTATTATTCCTGAAAAAGGTTCTGCCCGAATTAGTGGCGATGCCGTAAAAACATCGGCGGGTGCTTTGTTTAATGTGCCGGTTTGCCGTGCTGAAAACCTGAATTCAACCATTGATTTTTTAAAAGAATCGGGATTGAAAATTGTTGCAACCTCAGAAAAAACAGATCAGTTATTTACCCAGGTTGATATGAATCCTCCACTAGCAATAGTTATGGGTTCGGAAGAAAAAGGAATATCTTTTCAATTACTCAAAAATTGTGATGAATTGGTTAAAATACCAATATTAGGGAAAATCGAATCGTTAAATGTATCGGTAGCCTGCTCAATAATGGTTTATGAAGCTATCAGGCAAAGAGGGCTTAATGGTTAACCGGAATTGCCCTTTTGAAAGTTTCTTCAAGCGATATAAATGTTTCAGTACTTAATATACCTGGTATTTTCTGAATCCCGTCGGTAAGAATACTTTTAAGGTGTTCATTATCTTTCGCATAAACCTTAATAAAAATTGCATACTGGCCGGTAGTATAATGACATTCTACTATTTCAGGAATATTTTTAAGTTTTTCAACTACATCGGGATAAAGCTCTCCTTTTTCAAGAAAAATACCCATATAAGTACAGGTTTTGAAATCAACTTTTATTGGGCTGATGTTATAACCTGACCCGATTATTACCCCCATATCAATCATTCTGTTAACTCTTTGATGAACAGCTGCTCTGGATATTCCAACTTCTTGTGCTACATCCTTAAAAGGAATACGGGCATTTTGCGTAATTATTTCAAGAATTTTTAAATCGGCTTCGTCTAATTGGTTTCTAAGTGTCATAATTGTTTTTCATTTTATTTCAAAAATATTGAAATCCATGCATTTTTCAAACAAAAATATCAAAAACATAAATCAGAACGGTTAACAGTTTGTTAAAATATTTAGACATTACTGTCATTAATCTAATATTATAATTGATTATTTATTAATATGTCAAATAATAAATATATTATCATGCATACAGACATAATAACTTATTAAATTTTGGTTATGAAAAAGAAAACAAACAATTGGTGGCTTCTTTTGGCATTAATAGTTATCGCTGCCTTATTAGGTGTTTTTATTCCTACTGATTCTATTGGCTTGGATGATCCTAACTTAAATGCAGGAGATACTGCATGGATGTTAACCGCCACTGCCCTTGTGTTATTAATGACTCCCGGGCTCGCGTTTTTCTACGGTGGGATGATTCAACCACGTAATATTATTTCAACAATGTTGCAAAGTTTTATTGCAATGGGTGTAATTAGTATTATTTGGGTTGTTGTGGGATTTAGTATTGCTTTTGGTGATAGTATTGGATGGGCCGGGTATGGAATTTTTGGGAATCCATCCTCATTCTTTATGTTTAAAAATGTTTCTATTAATACTCATCCCGACCTGAGCCCAACTTTTCCGTTGGCTTTGTTTGCAATGTTTCAATTAAAATTTGCAATTATTACTCCTGCATTAATTACCGGATCATTTGCCGGTCGGGTTAGATTTAGAGCATATATGTTATTTATGGTACTTTTCAGCATTTTTATTTATGCACCACTCGCTCATTGGACATGGCATCCGAACGGATTCCTGCGCAACTGGGGAGTTCTCGATTTTGCAGGTGGTACCGTAGTTCATATGTCGGCAGGATTTGCTGCACTTGCCGGAGCAATAATTCTGGGTAAACGTAAAGATTTTAATAAAGAATTTAAACCTGCCAATATACCATATGTTTTATTAGGGGCAGGAATGTTATGGTTTGGTTGGTTTGGTTTTAATGCAGGTTCAGCGTTAAAGGCCGATTCAATAGCTGCACTTGCATTAATGAACACAAATACTGCATCGGCTGCAGCAATGTTAACCTGGATATTCTATGATGCTGCCAAAGGTAAAAAACCTTCGGCAATTGGAGCTTCAATTGGATTAGTAGTCGGATTAGTTGCAATTACACTTGCTGCAGGATTCGTAAATACCGGATCAAGTATTTTTATTGGTGTTATTGCTGCAATTGTTAGCAACTACGCAATCGCACTTCGTTCAAAATCACAATTTGACGACACATTGGATGTATTTCCTGCACATGGTATGGGTGGTATTGTTGGGATGTTGGCAACCGCTGTTTTTGCAAATGAAGTTGGTTTGATACATGGTGAAATAACTACTTTTCTTTTTCACTTATTGGCACTTGTTATCGTTGGTATTTTCACCTTTGGTGGATCATATCTTCTGTACAAGCTTATTGATTTAATTGTTCCGCTGCGGGTATCACCAAAAGGAGAAAAAATTGGGCTTGATTTAAGCCAACATGATGAATCGTACGATTTTGCTTATAAAGAAGAATTATAAAAAAGAAAGCTTTGGCTTTCTTTTTTTATTTAATAGGCACCTGCCGTTTAAAATTTGTCTCTAAAGAAATAAATGTTTCAGTCCTGGAAATCCCTTGAATTTCCTGAAGTTCCTCATCAATAATCCTTTTTAAGTGCTTATTGTTTTTTGTTTGGATTTTAATAAGAATTGCATATTGCCCTGTTGTATAATGGCATTCTACAACTTCCGGGATCTTTTGTAATTCTTCCGATACCTCATTATGGTACTTAGCTTTATCAAGGTAGATACCCATGTAAGCACATGTATTATATCCCAGTTTTTCAGGATTTACAATAAACTGACTGCCGGATAAAACACCAATATTTTGAAGCCTTTGCACTCTTTGGTGAATAGCAGCGCCTGAAACACCACATTCACGTGCTACCTCAAGAAATGGGATACGCGCGTTTTTAGTTATCAGTTTAAGAATTTTTTCATCCAGTTCATCAATATCAGGTATTGCTTCTAAAAAGTCTTTTGTATCCATCTTTTTCAATTTCATAATCTCTTACAATTTAATAAAAAAACAGTAGTATTTTCAACAAATGCTAAGCTTCAATGCTAAATAACATTCAATTTCTTACAATTAATAAATATAAACTAATTATACAACATATATAATACAATGATAGTTTAATTGAATAAGCACAGTTATGAGATTTGCCAGCTATTTAATATTTGTGGTAATAATTTTTAAATCTTCTCCTGAAGGTGTTTGATAAACTTTTAATTCAAATTCTGGAATTACGGCTAAAATATGGTCGAAAATATCGGCCTGGATTGATTCATAATTTGCCCAGCGTTTATCCTTGCTAAAAACATAAATTTCTATGGGTAATCCTTTGTCATTCGGTTGTAATTGCCTGACAAGGAAAGTCATATCCAGGTTTATCATAGGGTGGTTCTGAAGATAAACTTCCAAATATTTCCTAAAAATTCCAACATTAGTCTGGCTCCTGCCACTTATTTTATCTTCCGATTTTACTTTTCTTCCTTTGTTAAATTCTTCAATTTCGTGTTGTTTGGTAACTACATAGTCTTTTATTAAATCAAATTTCTCAAACTTTTTCAGAAGGCCATAATCACAAAATTTTACCGTTCCCATATCAATCGAAATTGAACGTTTTATCCGCCTGCCATCCGATTTTTCCATACCTTCCCAGTTATTAAACGATTCGGCAATCAATGAATAAGTAGGAATTGTAGCTATAGTTTTATCCCAGTTTTCAACTTTAACTGTATTAAGTGTTATATCAATTACTGTTCCATCGGCCCGATGACTTGGCATTTCAATCCAATCGCCAATTTTAACCATGTCGTTTCCCGAAAGTTGAATTGAGGCTACAAAACCAAGAATCGTATCTTTAAAAATAAGCAATAATACTGCAGCCATGGCACCTAATCCGGTAAGTAAATAAGTTGGGTCCTTTCCAAGCAATACCGATACAATTAATATTCCCGCCATAAAAAATGCAAGGATTTTAATTAGTTGTATATATCCTTTTATTGGACGGTGATGTGCATATTCAGTTGTGTTATAAATCTCATTTCCTGCATTTAAAAGTCGATTAATTACGATTACAATAATTGCAGCAAAATAAATCTTTGCCAATTTTAATAGAAAAGGCTCCAATAAACTATAATAATCACTTGCCAGCGATTCTAATGTTTCAGGTTGGGAAGCAAAATCACTTAAATAAAATATTATGAATGCAGGAACCAAATGAGCAAGCCCTGAAAAAACCTTACTTTTTACCAGAATATCATCCCATTCTGTTTTTGTTTTTTTTGCTATTCGCTTAACGATACTAATTAGTATTTTTTTAGTAAAAAAATGGGCAAGCCAGGCAATAAAAAATATAATTACCAACATTACAAATGCCGCCAATGGTTTTGCAATAGTATCATTTGATCCAATACCTCTGAATAATTCCAAAAAATATAAATAAAGTGCACTCATTTTTTTATTTTAATTTTACATCTTTAAAAATACAAATTTAAGGTTGTTATGAGACTTAAACTTTTTATAATTTTTAGTTTAATGCCAATTCTTTTGTTTTCGCAGATTAATTTTAATCAATATTTCAAAAATGGTTCTTTACGTTTTGATTTTTTGTTAGGTGGCAATAGTAAAAATATAGTTGTTTATCCTGAACAAATAAAAGCAGAACCTTATTGGGGTGGGTCAAAAGTAAACCTCATTGATCATTTGGAATATGGTTCTTATCGATTCAGGGTAATTGACATTAACTCAGACAGTTTGATATTTTCTAAAGGATTTTGCACTTTGTTTCAGGAATGGCAAACAACTGTTGAAGCTAAAATAATTAACCGTACTTATTATCAGGCAGCCATATTCCCATTTCCTAAAAAAACAGTAAGGATAGAGATAGATGCCCGTCAATGGGACGGAAATTTTAAAAATATTTATAATACTGAACTGGATCCTCAAAACTATTTTATAAACAAAGAAACAGCATTTCCTTTTGAGGTTGTGAAAATTCTGGATAATGGAAAACCTGATAAAAAAGTTGATATAGCAATTTTAGCCGAGGGTTATACAGAATATGAAATGGATAAATTTATTTATGATGCAGAGCGTTTAACAAATTCACTTTTTGAAGTTTCACCCTTCAAAGAAGAAAAAAATAATTTTAATGTTTATGCGATAAATACTGCTTCTTTAGAATCAGGGACGGATATACCAGGGGAACATATATATATAAATACAATATTCAATACTTCCTTTTACACCTTTGATCTTGATCGATACCTGACTACTTCTGATATGAAAACAATTTATGATGCTGCATCAACAGTTCCCTGGGATCAGATTTATATACTTGTTAACTCCAACCGATATGGAGGTGGTGGAATTTATAACCTGGTTAGCGTTTGTACCTCAAGTCATGAATTGTCAGATGAAGTATTTGTCCATGAATTTGGGCATGGTTTTGGGGGTTTGGGCGATGAATATTATAGTTCGGCTGTGGCATACGAAGATTATTATAACCTGGAGGTAGAGCCGTGGGAAGCTAATTTAACCACGTTGGTTGCTTTTGAAAATAAATGGAGTGATTTGGTTTCTGATTCTATTCCAATCCCCACACCTCGAAAATTGAAGTACGGGAAGGAAGTTGGAGCCTTTGAAGGCGGTGGATATATGAATAAAGGAATTTACAGCCCGATGATGGATTGCCGGATGAAAAGTAATGAAGCTAATGATTTTTGTAAAGTTTGCCAGAACGCAATAATTGAAGTTATCAATTATTATAAAAAATAAAAGCCGGGATACTTTCCCGGCTTTCTTATAATCGTACACCTATTGTTTTAATTCTCTTTCATTTTGGTAATAACTAAATAAGCTACTATCAAACTAACTCCGCCTGTTAATAAAATGGTTGTAAAGAATGCAACAACTTCGTCAATTACCATTGACAATGCATAACCTGTTATAACCCCTGTCGAAATACCAATTAGAAAAATACCCCATTTTACAAGGTTTAACCTCGATTCAGTAGGGTCAATTTTAAAAACATTGGCATCAACTCCTTTTTCTACTAGGGCAAGACGTTCTTTGGTCCGTGTTGTATAGTATACATAAAGAATTGCGAAAATCATTAAAAATAATGCTATTGGTACAAATAATCCTTCCATGACTTTAATTTTTTAAGTTATTTTTTATTTCGTTTTGCAATTATGACGCATGATAATTACTACGGTTACAATTTTTTTGAATTTATTTTAATTCCTGTTTAATAAATTGAAAATATTGATGAATAGTATGAATTAATCATCCGCACTTGTCATTTGAAAGAAGCAATAAATAGAAATGTTGCACTTGTTTCTTGAATCTGGATTTTTAAATGCACATATTTGTTTTATGTAAAAGCAGAGGAGGTATGAAAGACATTATAAGAAGCATTTTATATATAATTATTGGGATTTTCCTAATCGGATGTGGTGAAAGAAAATCTTCCGTTGAATTAACTGAAACCTATTCCGGATCAGAAAGTTGTATAGAATGCCATGATCGTTTTTACAAACTTTG
>JABMQB010000905.1 GCA_013203525.1 Mariniphaga sp. | reverse complement strand
GAATATTCCTGAACTTCATGTTTAATTTCATCAAACAAAAACAAGTTCAAAAATTCCCTTCGTGTAGTTTTTCCGGTGTCATTAAGAATTGGAGGGTAAAAGTCAAGATACAAAGTTTGTCTGTTGCCTGAAATTGGTTTCTGTCTTAGTTTTACTTTGGTTGCCATTTAGTTTCTAAAATTTAAATGATTATTATTTGAGTAAATTATAGATCTCCAATATTTCTTTCTCTAAGTTGAGCCTGTTTTTCCATAAATAATCTTTTATCTACTGCTAAAGCAGTATCAATAATTTCTTTTTTAAAATCTTTTAATAGTTCATCTTTTGAGTTGTATTTTATTAAAGGCAGCACCCAATCATATTGCTGCAAATCCACAAACATTGAAAATGCTTTTTTACCCTTTTGGATAATTGGTATAAATGGAATTTTATAATCTGGAACAGTAGCTTGCAATTCTATTGGGGTACTGCTGAAATCAGAAATGTCTGCAATAACAAATCTTGACATTCCTGCAAGAATTTTAATCGTTTCTGTATAATTTCGCGATTCAACTTTCTCAAAATCAAACATTATTGGCACAAAATCGTGTTCTCTTAATTTTTCTCGAATTGCATCCAGAATTTTTTTCCTTTCAGGAGTAAATCTTCCAAGAATTAGTACACCTTTTTTAGCAATGGTTCCAATAACATCTCTAATTTTCTCATTATTCAAAATCAGATAAATGAATTGGGCAACTTCGAGATTATCTACAGTTATTACTGGTTCATTACCCTTCGTAATTACTAAATTTTTTTGCACTAATCCTTCAGATTTAATGTTCCATACAGAAATTCCATAAATTCTTGCGTTCTCAATTGTAGCATTTTCAAAATTAGTTTGAATACAAAGAGCCCCAGTGAGTAATGCGTTGGTAAGGTCAGAACCAGAGAGGTTGGTTTCTAAAAAGCTGGCTCCAGAAAGATTAGCTTCAGTGAGGTTGGCTCCAGAGAAGTCAGCTTCTAAAAGGTCGGCACGGTTAAGACTGGCTCTTGAAAGATTGGCTCCTGATAGGTTGGCTTTAAAAAGTATAGCTTCATAGAGATTAGCAACGATTAAGTTAGCACCGGTTAAGTTGGCTCCAGTTAGGTTGGCTTTAGAGAAGTTGGAATAAGAGAGGTCGGCTCCAACCAAGATGGCTTCGGATAGGTCGTTATTAGAGAAGTCGATGTCAATGAGTTTTGTTTTAATGAATATAGCTCTATTAAAATCGGCTCCTGTGAGATTGGCTTCAGTCAGGTTGATTCCAGTTAGGTTGGCATTAGTTAGTTTTGCTCCAGAAAGTTCGGAGTTAGAGAGATTGGCTCCTGACAGACTGGCTCTAGAAAGGTCAGCTCCTGAAAGGTCAGCTCCTGAAAGGTTGGCTCCAGATAAATTGACTCCTGAGAGGTCTACTCCTAAGAGGTCGGTTCCAGAAAGGTCGGCTCCTGAAAAATTGACTCCTGAAAAGTTTACTTCCGAGAGGTCGGCTCCAGAAAGGTCTGGAATAACTTCGTTTTTATTTCTCCAGCTATTCCAATGCTGGAATCCTTTTTTTAAAATATTTAAATGCTCTGTATTAGCCATACTTTGTATATCTTCAATTTAAAGAATTTAAATCAGACCGTTTTATTCTGGTTATCCTTTCACCAAGATTAACTGCATTGATAATACCTTTGTCAATTAAACGGTAAACGGTACGAATAGAACAGCCTAATAAAATTGCAGTTTCCTTGACATTCAGAAATTCCTTTGCCTTCAATATCTCAATAGGTTGTGTTATTATCTTGGTAGTTTCTTTCTCAGATACTTCGATTTTTTCGGCTCTCATCCGGGCTTTGTAAGCACGTTTAGCACAATTGTCACTGCAATACTTAGTAACAGTTGTTCGTGCTGTAAATTCACTATTACAGTGCTGACAAAACCGTTGTACCTTGATATTGGAACTCATTAAGTATCTTTAAGTGACGTTAAATGGCTTTTAGTATCATTAAGTGTAATTAAGTGCCATAATTTTGCCATAAAAAGGACTAAGTTTGTACCTCAGTCCTTCAAGGTACACCAAAGGTACAAAAAGGTACAAAATAAACCTATAATATCACAAAGTATTTATTAACTTAGTGTAGTATTAAAACATTTAAAAATGAGGGTGTTTATAGGATTATTAGTTGTTTTGTAATTGTTTATTTTGAAGTGGTTACTTTCCAATACAAAAAAATTTAAAAATATGCCCTAATACTTCCTCAGTATTAATTTCTCCAGTAATTTCTCCAAGATAGTGTAAACATTCACGGATATCCTGAGCAAGGAAATCGCCTGTAATGCCTTCATCAAGCCCTTTTGAGACGCGTTCAATGGCTTCATGGGCATTCTTCAATATTTCGTAATGCCGCGCATTGGTAACAATTACATCCTGACTGGCTATTTCATCTATATGGCTTTTTTCTTTAAGTAATTGTATTAGCGATTCGATGTTGTATTTTGCTTTTGCTGAAATAAAAACCAGGTCTTCTTTATCATTTAGGACAATTTCAGATGTAAGTTCTTTTATTTTTTCATTACCACCAATATCGGCTTTGTTGCCAACAATAATTAATTCCTGATTATTTATTCTATTTTTTATTTTTTCGAGGCGTGAAAGCATCAGTTCAACCGGGTTTGCCAGGTCGAGCACTAACAATACTATTTGTGCCTGTTCCAATTTTGAGTATGAACGCTCAATGCCCAAACTTTCAATTGTTTCGGTAGTTTTTCTTATTCCTGCTGTGTCAAAAAAGCGGAAGGCTGTTCCTTGTATATTGATAACATCTTCAATCACATCGCGGGTTGTTCCGTGGATTTCAGAAACAATTGCTTTGTCTTCATTTAACAGGACATTCAGCAATGTTGATTTTCCAACATTTGTCTCACCAACAATTGCAACCGGAATACCGTTTTTAATTGCATTTCCTAACTGAAAAGAGTCTTTTAATTTTCCTAGTAATAATTCAATTTGCTCGGTAAGATTTTTTAATGCTGATCGGTCGGCAAATTCAACATCCTCTTCACTAAAATCCAACTCCAATTCAATCATTGCAGTAAAATGTAATAATTGGTCACGGAGATTTTTTATTTCTTTGGAGAAACCACCGCGCATTTGATTTAATGCCAATCTGTGTGAAGCTGCATTTGAGGACGCAATTACATCAGCAACTGCTTCTGCTTGTGATAGATCCATTTTTCCATTCATAAATGCCCGTTGTGTAAATTCTCCCGGGCGAGCCATACGGGCACCGTTTTCAACTAATAATTCAAGAATTTTTTGCTGAATAAAAACTGAGCCATGGCATGAAATTTCAACAATATTTTCTCCTGTAAAAGAGTTGGGTGCTTTAAAAAGGGCAACTATAACCTCATCTATAATTTCCTTTTTGGAAACCAATTGCCCAAAATGTAAGGTGTTCGCTTTTTGATCTATTAATTTTTTATTTTCAGCAGGGCTTTTAAAAACCTGATTGGTAATATTGATAGCTTTTTCGCCGGAAAGACGGATAACCGCTATTGCTCCAATTCCTGGTGAAGTTGAGATTGCACAAATAGTTGATTGGTCGAGCATAATATAAAATTATTCATCAAAGATATTTGTTTTAGATAAACTATCCTATCTAATAGAATCTGGCATAAAAAAGCTCCTCCAATTGGAAGAGCTTATAATTTTGATTTGCGAAATTAAATTATTAATGCCAAAAAATTGCATTAAATAGTGTATCCTGTCATAGTGAGCCTGACGAACTATGATTTCATCCTTTGACAAGCTCAGGATGACAAATTGTATTTTATAATTCGAAGATCGAATCCTCAATTCCTTTATTAATTTCAATCGATTTAGTTTCAATATCTAAAACTTGTGGACCAGCTGTTTGCTTTGTTTTAAAGGGAAATAATATGCCATTTATTTCCTGGTAATCATCATATAAAGCTGAAACAGAAGTTCCACCCTGTTGGCTAACCGATTTAACTTTCAAACCGGTTTCCTGGTCATAAAAATCGACTGCTGTCCTACCTGACGGCAAAGTCATTTGGATCTTCCAGGCTGGCCTGCCTTCAACATCTTCGGCACCCATAAGTTCGATTTTAACTCCAAGTTTTTCAAAGTGCAATTCAGCGTTAACTGTAGCTTGTATATTCATATATTCAAGGTCGTCGCCGGTTATATCCTGGTCTCCCATCGGGCTTTTTACTTTTCCTGCTTCCCCATTAAAAACCTGTTTTGTCATAACATTTCCACCTATTGAAGTTTCAACGCATATTTTATTTGGTGCTTTTTGCTGAATGCTTAATTCAATACTCATTCCTTGTACTGTTACTCCCGATTTTGTGGTAATGTCATTTATCTGAAGCAATTTTTCCTTTCCTCCAATAGCATCGATATATTTTTCGATTACATCATTGGCAGAAAGGCCTGACGGAGCTTCCATCGCTTTAACAGGATTACCGTAATAATCGAATTGTTCAACCTTTCCATCTTCTGAAAACCTTGCCATAGTTTTTGAAAGTTGTGCTGCATCGCCAACAGCTATAATATTTGCGTTATCAGTTTTCAGGTATTTTTTTGCCATTTCCTGAACATCCGAAACAGAAACTTTGCTTAGTTCTTCAAGGTAGGTTGCATAATAGTCTTTTGGAAGGTTATATCTTTCGATATTCAGGGCAAAACGTGCAATGGTTGATGGTTGCTCCAACGATCTTGCAAAAGAACCGTTCATCTTATTTTTTACCTGATCAAGTGTAGTTTTTTCTACAGGTTCATCAACCATCCTTTTAATTTCATATAATAATTCATACATAGCTGAATCAGTTGCTTCACCTTTTACATCACCAGAAGCATTAAATGAACCAACCAATTTATCTGAACTTAAGCGTGAATATGCACCGTATGTATATGCTTTATCTTCTCTTAAATTTGCATTGATTCGGGTCGATGTTCCTCCACCTCCCAGAATTGTATTCATTACACTTGCTTTAATAGCATCTGGATTTCCGGGTTTAAAATCTATCGGAAAACTAACCATTATTACAGATTGTACAGCTCCATCGCGGTTGCCAATTACAACCCTTGGCGAGTTGTTAAGTTTAGGGAAATCGTATGAATGAACAGGAACATCTCCTTTTTCCCACTTTCCAAAATAATTGGTAGCCTGCTTTTTTGCTTCTTTTAAATTTATGTCGCCCACAATGATTAGATACGCGACATTAGGTTTAAAGTAAGTGTTATAGTAATCCTTACATTGCTCAATAGATATACTTTCAATGGTTTTTTCTGAAATAATTTCACCGTAAGGATGATTTTTTCCATAGGTGATAGTTGTGTTAATATTGTTTGCAATCGAATTACCATCGTTTTTTGCTGTTTGAATACCCGAAATATTTTGTGTTTTTAATTTATCAAGTTCTTCAATAGGGAAAGATGGATTATATAAAACATCGGCCATGATTTCCAGGAAATCGCCACTGAATTTTTTTAATACGGAACCGGAGATTCCTGTTGAAAATGTATTTAAAGAAGCACCAATAAAATCAATTGCTTCGTCAATTTCAGCTTTCGATCGGGTAGTGGTTCCAACGCGAAGAAGGTTACCGGTTAAGGCAATAAAACCTGCCTGTTCATTTTCAATTACCGGGTCGGTATCAAGCGATAACTGGTATGTAATTCTTGGAATTTTATGATTTTCAACAACGATTACTTTAAGGCCATTGTCGAGTGTGAAGAACTCGTAATCACCCAATTGAATTTCTGGCGCAGGACCAGCTTCCGGCCTGATACTCCGGTCGAGTTGGGCATTTACCGAAATTGACAGAAATAATATAATAATAGAATATAATACTTTTTTCATGATTCTGATTTTTTAAAGGTGAGGACTAATTTTCTGATGATTTTGGTAAATAATACAATACAACCCGGTTATCTTTTCTGAAGTACTCGTTGGCAACACGTTTTAGGTCGTCACGGGTAACAGCCAGATACTTGTCCATATCTGTATTTATTCTGTTTGCATCTTTAAAATAAGTATAATTACGTGCCAGGGTATTTGCCCGGTTTGCAATGGTTGAATTATCGGTAACAACCTGATTTTCCATTTGGTTTTTTAATTTCTGAAACTCTTTTTCCGGAATTAATTCATTTTGAACTTTTTCAATTTCTTTATCCATTGCTGTTTCTAAAACTGCACAATCGAGCCCCATATTTGGAAGGGCAAGGGTTATCGCCAATCCCGGGTCTTCAAATGGGAGAGGAATAGCTGCTACCTCAATTGCCAATTGTTGTTCGTCAACTAATGATTTATATAACCTTGAACTTTGCCCAGTTGCCAACATCTGGCTGAGCATTTCAACAGCATAATAATCGTCGCTACCCATTGCCGGAGCATGGTATGCCTGTATTACTGCTGGTAATTGAATATTATCGAAAATTGTATCCCTTACTTCGGCACGTTTAATATCTTCTTGAACAGTTGGCCGGTAAATTTCATTTTTGCTGGATGGAATGTCTTTAAAATACTTCTCAACCAATTTTTTAGTTTCCTTAAAATTGATGTCTCCTGCTAAAACTAAAACTGCATTATTTGGAACATAAAACGAATCATAAAATTCTTTAAATTCTTCGTCTTTTGCTGCACGGATATGATCAGCATTGCCAATGGTTGCCCAGTTGTATGAGTGTTTGGTAAATGCACGGCCAAGAAGTTCAGGTAAAATTGATCCATAAGGACGGTTGTCGTAATTCTGTTTTTTCTCTTCGATAACAACTCCTTTTTGAGTGGCTATCCCTATTGAATCAACACGTGCATGCAACATACGTTCCGATTCAAGCCAAAGGCCCAATTCCAATTGGTTCGAAGGTAGAATCTCATAATAATAAGTCCTGTCGTTACTGGTGTTGGCATTTAACGTACCTCCGGCACTTTCTACAATTTTATCATATTCAAATCTTTCAATATTTTTTGTGCCTTCAAACATTAAGTGTTCAAAAAAATGTGCAAAACCTGTACGGTCGGGTTTTTCATTTTTTGAACCAACATGATACATTACTGAAACGGTTACGATTGGTACAGAGTGATCTTCATATACAATAACGTGTAGTCCATTGGGGAGGTCAAACT
>JABMQB010000904.1 GCA_013203525.1 Mariniphaga sp. | reverse complement strand
TGATAGTTATCCCTGGTTATCTGTTTATAAAACAAAAGGTAATTATTTAAATTATATTACAGTTGGTGTAGATTCACTAGGTAATATTTTTAGTTCACCTGACTATACTTATCGTTCAGGGCAGGTTGGAAAAAAAGATAATGGCGAGGTATATTTTAAATATCGTTATGTATTAAAAAGTGGATATATTGTTTCTCTTGTTAGTATCCATCAAGCTTTTACTGACATAACTCTAAAGGAGTACATTGAATATAACGAGGCAAATGGGATTGCCGGCTGGACGGATAATCTTATTTATCCACGTATTATAGACCGTGATCCATTTATAGAATTCTATTTTTCAAGCTGTATGACTTGCACTAATTCTCAACAATTCTCTCTGGGCGAAATAAACGAAATGCTTGAGAATGGAACCATTGAGGAGCATTTCACAAAACTAAAATAATTATTAACCTTCAGAAATAAATAAAAATGAAATCAACAAACAATAATATATTAATAACTTTTCTTTTCTTTTCTCTTCTCTTCTCTTCTCTTCTCTTCTAATAGCTTAAATGCCAAAGAAGTTGAATTAAAAATAATTCAGCAAGTTGGCATAAATGTGTTTTCTGCAAATTCAAAGTTTTCCCCAATCGATTTAAGAATCGAAGAAACAATCCCGGTTTATAATAAAGGTGAAATTGTTTTCTACATTTTAAATTTTAACAAAGGTCATATTGTTGTTTCGAACGATGATGTTGTAGAACCGGTTTTAGGATATGGTGTAGATTTGAAACTAAATTCGGATAATGCGCCTCCTGGTTTGCTTTTCCTCTTAGATGAATACAAAAAAGAAATTAGTTTTATCAGGAAAGAGAAAATAAAACAGCATAAAACCATTAAAGACAAATGGGATAATTATTCTTCAAAAGATTTCTATTCAACGTCATTAAAAAGTTATACCCAAGGAGATTATTTAGTAAACACATTGTGGGGTGCAAATGGTACCTATAACCGGGATTGTCCTTATAAAACTACTGGTTCTCCAGATCGTTGTCCTGCAGGTTGTGGTGCAGTGGCTGTTGCTCAGGTTCTTCATTATTGGAATGATAGAGTATTCCCTGATGGTTCAAAGTCATATACAAATTATTCACCCAATGTAAATTTAAGTGTTGATTTTTGGGATGAGGATTATGATTGGGAAGCAATGGGTCTTGATGATGCAGATGATGAAAATGCCAAATTAATATATCATTGCGGTGTGGCTATAAATTCAAATTATTCTGATGGTCAAACAACTTCCACTTCAAGTAATATTATGAATGGATTAGTAAATTATTTTGGATTTAATTCAAATATAAATGAAAAGAATAAATCTGCATATACAGCCACTTGGGATAATTTATTAAGAGCAGAGATTGATAATGAACGGCCTATTTTATATGGTGGTTGTGATCTTGACTCTGGAACTTGTCATCTTTGGGTAGTGGATGGATACCGAACCTACGATAACATGTATCGATGTAATTGGGGATACGATTTACCAAATCCAAATACTTGGTACACATTGACAAACTTGGCAATATATCCTTATAATTTTTCTTCTTATCAATCAGCATTTTTTAATATTGAACCCATGTTAGATGGAAGTGGAGAAATTTCGGGTGAGGCATATGTTTGTTCACCAAATGAAACTTATTCGGTTTCAATCCCAACTAGTACAAGCGTGACTTGGAGTAAAGGTTCTTGTTTATACCAGATTGGTGGTAGTACTAGTACAACATATACGGTTTACCCTACTTCTACTTCGGCCAGTTGTTCAAGTTGGGTTAGAGCAACCATAAAAAACAGCCAGGGGCAAACTTGCATGACATGGACAAAGGATCTTGGTGTAAATGGCCCGAGATATGAAGATGTTGAATTTGATTTGTATACATCGGGTGGTTCTCCGGTATCGTATATGTGCCCAAATACATATTACCATATTTATTTGAATAATGATGGAGGTTGTTCGCTTTCTGATTATTCGTGGTCAATTCCGGCTGCGTGGGATTCTATGTATCAGTATCAAAACATGATATCAGTTTATACTAATAACTCCCTGGGAGGAATGATTGAAGTATATGCAACAACCTGCTGCCAGGCAGATACTAAAGTAATAATTGATTATTTTGGAAGTGGTTATTGCGGAGGTTATTATTCAATGAGTTTTTCTCCAAATCCAACTACCTCAGAAACTTCGGTGTTAATTGAACCAACATCAGAAGAAACAAAATTTGATGAAAATGAAGAATGGGAGCTTGAGGTTTATAACAGTAGTCAGTTACTAAAGGAAAAGAGAACCAAATTGAAAGGCAAGGAAACCAAAATTCAGACTGTCGGCTGGAAAGAGGGAATTTATATTGTGCGGATAAAATATAAAGACGAGATATTACAAGGGAAATTGGTGGTTAAAAAGTAAAATAAAATTTTATCCTGGTATTAGTCGTACCACCACTTGAAGTGGTGGCACGACTTTTTTGGTACATACAAAC
>JABMQB010000091.1 GCA_013203525.1 Mariniphaga sp. | reverse complement strand
CTTATATATTGAGAATGCAATAAAATATTCACCTGATTCACATACTGTTACTGTTAATTTTATTCATGTAGATACAAAACTTATTATTACTATTGAGAATTTAGGTCCCCTTGTTTCGCCTGAAGAATTAAAAATGATTGGAGAAAAGGGCGTTCGTGGCAAATACGCTGAAGAATTAAAGTTTGGGTCTGGGATAGGATTGTTTTTAGCAAACTCAATTTGTAATTTACATGATATACACTTTTCATATGAATCAAGCGGAATTATAAATGATATAAATAAAATTCCTTATAAAACATTTACCGTCAAACTTGAGGTCTGTGAAAATAATTGAATAATTCCCCGTATCTAAAAATTTATTTTTTATCTCCAAAACATTACACAAGTGTAAGTTTTATGAAAAAGTTTAAAAATTTAAAACATCGAATTTTTAGAGGAAATGATTTTGATGTTGGTTTTTCTCAATATTTTCTTGAAGGAGATAATTCTCCTACTTTCATACTTAATGAAAAAAAACATAGGCAATACCCTGAAAAATTGATTTTTGAAGATAAAAAGTATCGAACCACAAAAATGAATGAAGTTATCAACCTGATTCTTAGCAATAATAATGGTTTTGGGAGAATGGCAATAAAAAAAGGTCAGCAAAATTGCCAACCTTTCCTATCAGGCTCCCCTGACAGTTGGAAGTTGCAACCTAAATTCTGAAAGTTTGGTATGAAAAGGACCTCTCGTGAAACCGAAACTCTGCTGAATTAGAAGCACCGCGAGCCAGCCTGATTCAGCACGATGAGTTCGCCTGGTCCCCGGCAGGTGAGGTCAATTTCCCAGCAAAAGCGGCTCCCCATGTAGCGCCCGTTAATCAATGTTTACTTTCACACCCTTGAACATGAACGGGTTATCGCTGAGCCTCAAGGTCTTGCCGCTGGAGGTGGTCACGTTCCTGAGAATGACTTCCCTGGTTCTGACATAGGGAAACTTTTCCACGTAAGAATCGTCGGTCATATGTGGATTGATATTTGCAAAAATGGCGGGACCCTGGTAGTCCGCAGGATGATTGGAGTCGTCGATGTGAAGGGTTTCGATGGTGATCCGTTCTGGCATATAACAGGTATAGCCAAAATCATGCTGCCCGGAATAGGATCCGCTAATCAGGCTGGCGCTGCTTGGTCTGCCGTCTGCGGGAACGAAAACGCAATTGCGGATGACAAGTTCTCCCTGCCACGTGCTGCCGTAGTCGGAGCGCAGGTTGATGAGGTTCCTTCCGCGGATGGTAGAGTTCTCCACGGTGAAGATCCCGCTGCCGATGGCATTGATTCCCTGGTGTCCCAGGGTTGAGTTGAGGATAGTGGCATTAGCAACCCCCATGTGGGCATCGAATCGGGATAAGGTACAACTGTCATAAACAAGATTCTTGCAGTAGTTGGATCCCAAGATTCCCCAGTACCTTCTGTCATTGATGTCATTCGTCTGGCTGCAGTTCACGAATGATACATTAAGAGCCCGATTGACTGAGATGTCGTAGCTGCCCATAGGGACCGTAACTCCCGCCGAGCCAATAGTCTGGTACGTTTTATGACCGGTCAGGATGGTGTTCTGAACCTTCACGTATGAGCAGTCGTGGATATAGATGAAGCCGCGATAAGGCGCACCCTGTTCTCCTTCGCCAGAGACGCGGTGTTCCAGCCCATTAACAAGAACATTGGAACGCCTGATCGCGATGCCCCGGCTGTAGTAGGTGTACTTCGATTCAGCATTATTGGCAATTGTGGTAAAACGTCCACCGGAGATGGTCAGCATCGTCTCGTCTATAGGTAGGGCGGTGATATCCGTGATCTGGTCGAAGTCCCAGATGATCGGAGCGTCCATATCCACATTGCCATTTTTATCAACGACAAAGATATCCGTCTGCGGAGATCCACTGTTTTGGTTCGGTCCAAACCGGATGTAGCGCCTTACGTGGGAATTGGTGACTGTGACCAGACAGGTTCCGGGCAAGGAGACGTCGATTTTCTCCTGATTCCTCTTAAGGGAAGATATTCCCTCAAGTTTGAACGGTCGCAGGCTGGAACTAACCAAAAAAATATGTGCACTACGATTCTGAACTTCGGTATCGTCAATGATGAAGGCAGCCGTCCCGAAATCGGTATCGGTCCGGATGACCGCCGTGCGATTCTTTCCGCCGATGTAGTATGTTGCCCCCTCGTCAGCTTTCACAGAAAGACCATGCTGATTGGCGAATGCATGGGCTGCAGCGATGGCGTCTATATCATTGGTCTTGCCGTCGCCCCTGGCATCAAAGTCACTATAGCGGACCAACCCATTGGCTTTTAATTTAAGGACATCCTTTGGGGATACATTTATAAGTAATTCCCCATTTTCATTTGTGCGTACCTGGGTTTTATTATTTTTGGATGTTATCACCACATTTTCAAGCGGGCTTTTTGTCTGCCTCTGTGCCATGCTGAATATGCAGGAAAATAAAAAGAAAAGTAAGAGCATGTTTTTCATGACGAAAGTGTTTTTTATACTAATCAATTTTCGAATAAATCAATAAGATTGTTAGAAATTAAGTTTATATGTAAAGATCATCATAAACTTGTAATTTTCACACATAAACGCAGAAAAATTGTCTTCATCCTCATTATTTAGAACACTTTTTTTCTAATAAGTGCAGACTCAAACCTGATTT
Source organism: Mariniphaga sp. (assembly GCA_013203525.1). GTDB lineage: Bacteria > Bacteroidota > Bacteroidia > Bacteroidales > Prolixibacteraceae > JABMQB01. The sequence goes on along the minus strand of JABMQB010000091.1, from coordinate 4,584 downwards.
TATTTTTTGAGTTTTCTCAGACAATTTTAACAAAGATGATTTGATGTATCAGTGGATCAAATAGAGCAATTTGATGTATCCCATTTAAGCAAGGGAATTTATCATTTGATTATTTCATCAGATTTGTTTCAAAAAAGTGAAAAAATTGTGGTTCAATAAATAACGTGTCCAATAAGTCGACAATCAAATAATAATCTTTTAATAGGTTAGATATTTCGATCCTTCCCGCTCGGAAACAGGACTAATTTAATTAGGTTTGAACATAGACCAATCTAAAATTACAAGTATTCCAATTTTGCATTTTGGGGTATTCATTCAATATTTTCTCTTTAAAATACTCTTCAAATAAAAATAACGCACTGGATTTCTGTACGTTATTTAAAAAATCAGCTCCCCAGGTAGGACTTGAACCAAAACAACAAACGGTATCTCAATGATGATAACTGACAGTTAATGTGCAACTTATCACGTAAAAAATATCAAATTCTGAAATTTAAAAAGATGTGCTTCAAATTAATTATTCATATTGAAGTCATCATAGAAAGACAATTTGGATAACCACAAACATACATTAAGAGGTTATTGCTGAGGTTATAAATAATTTGTAGACATTAACAATCAATATCTAATTGATGGATTATCAGGATCGGGAAGCGAGGATCGAACCCACGACCCTCAGTTTGGGAAGATGTTGCGCAAAAAACAATAAATGTATATCAACATATTTTTACTAATTATCTTTGGCGGAGGACAAAGCGTTTTTCAGCAGACGGCTTAACTCTACTTTATGTCAAAATAAACTTTATCCAAACTTATTTTAAAATTATCTATTTGTATTAATTAATGTATAAAAAAACAATTAACATTTGAATTTCAGTGCCGCAGAAAGCCTCCAGAAATTACTAATATAATTATTAGTTTTTATGTTTGTTTTTTGTATAATTGTATATCCGTACATTTCTGTACGGGTGTGTTTGGGGGTTAACATTTGAAAAGGCAGCTACTGAGCTGCCTTTTTTCATTTAAGAATATTTTACTCTACAAAGTTCCTGGTTAGTTTTAATGAAAAAAACCACCATGTATATTGAGTTTATTCTATTTGAACAAACTTCCTTCAAATTTTTGCATTTGTTCTTTTAACATATCATCGTTAATATGTACATAAACCATTGTTTGCCCTATGTTGCTATGCCCCAACATTTTTTGCAGACCTGCAACATCTTGAGTTTTTTGCAAATATAGAGTTGCAAATGTATGCCTGCCACTATGGTTACTTAGTTTTTTTGGAATTCCGGCAAATCCTGCAATATCCTTAATCTTTTTGTTCATCTGTTGTTCACTAATACAATCAAATAGTTTACCGCTACTCCTGCCCTCTTCCCTAATTAATTGAACTGTAAATTTATTAAGGGGTATTTTTACGCTTATTTTTTTAATTCCACGGGTCTTCGCCGGAAAAAATACTAACCGTCCGTTTACTATATTGTCAAAACTCACTTTTATAAGGTCCGATATTCGTAAACCAGTTAAACACATAAACAAAAAGTGCCTTAACACTCTATGATATGTGCCCGGTAATGTTTGATTATTATACTCTTTCCAAAGTTTATTTATTTCCTCTTCAATAAGAAAAATCCGTTCAGGTGTTGAGCGCCTTAACTTTATGCGATCAAATGGATTTTCAGAAATTACACCTTGATTTTTGGCAATATTTAAATAAGCTTTTAAGTTTTTTAGATTATTCTGAACTGTATTTGGTCCACTATTCTTTTCAACCTTTAGCCACCTACGAAACTGGTCAATAAACTCATAATTAATTTCAGCAAACGACAGCTTAGCCTTGAATTCCATCATTTTTGATTGTAAAGATTTGTGCTGTTTAAGTGAACTATCAGCCAGGTCGCCCTTACGCATTTTAATTGTTTCATCCATCCAGGCATAAAAGTTTACCCTCCGGGTTGGATTTTTCCATTCTTTTTTCAGGATATCAGGAGTCAACGCCTCAAACTGTAAACGGTACCTAACAAAAATCTCATTTATTATGGCTAAACCACGTTCTATACTTAGGTTATCGTCCTTTACCTTTTTAGAGTTACCAATTAACCTGCTGGTCTTGTAATTGAATTTTTCCGGATCACAACTAATACCGGTCGAAAACTTAATCGACTCGCCCCTTAAATGAACCAGGATATACACCGCGGACGTCCCATCCTTTTTAGTGTAACCGTCGTTGATAAATACTTTTGGAGAAGCCATATTTTCTTGAATGTAATTTGAATAAAGAATGTAATTTGAATGAGTTTTAATGAATTAAATATAAATCCTCCAGAATCCAATAAACATGGGACAAATAAAAATGGTTGCCTCTGTAAGAAACAACCATTTGTGAACCCTGAGGGTTTAATTATATTGTCATATAAAACACTTATATTCATTTACTTAATTGCTAATCACAATTTTAATTTAAATGATTTTTGAATGACAATTGGTCAATTAATGTGAAAAAATTAATGATGAACATTTAAAAAGTGTTTCAATTCAGCCAAGTACGGCCTGATTATGCCATGCTTTATTTGAAATAGTTCTGCATGGATATCCAACATCGAATTAATAGTTGAGTTAGATTTAATGTAAGAACCATTTAAAATTAAACAAACCAAGAATTAATGTTAGGGCGAGATAATAAAAAATCCCTTCGTTGACACCTCGTTCGCTTGGGGCGAGGTATTCATTTCTGTTAGTTCAGAATAATAATCTGATCACCAAATATTTGATTTTCAATTTGAATATTAAGCAAATACATGCCATTTGGAATTCCTTCAAGGTTTTCTTTTAAGGTTGTTTTTCCCTGTGGCAATAATAAGTTTGATAAGCATTTTATGTTTTGTCCATTCAGGTTTGTTATATATATATCAATCTCCCGCGCTTCATCAAGGTCAATTTCAATGTTTATTTTCTTACTTGCCGGATTTGGATAATATTTAACCTTTTCTGTAATAACAAAAATTTCTACTGAAGTTGCATAAACATCTATGTCCGCTATCTCGGGTGCTGCTTCCGTATTGCCTAAGTTATCTACTCCTACCGAATAAAATTTATAATTATCGGTTTCTGTTGAACGAAACTCAACGGTATTTTCCTTTGATATTTTCCAAAGATCAAATCCTTCGTCACCCTTTGCCATCCAGATTTCATAATAATCAATTCCAGAACCTGAATCAGTACCTGAAAGATTAAGTGTGATAGTTCCATCAACTGTATAACTTTCAACTTCGGTTACAGGAGCCTGCAGATCAAAGGTGTTAATGTATTCATTGGTTATGATAGGTTCATTCCCATCAAAATAAATGATTGCTTTATTTTTTATTACCTGGTTGTGTTGAGGTTCTTCTTTAAGGAATAATCGGAAACTGACTGATCCTTCTCCTTCAGGTGAAGTAACATTGGGAGGTAAAACTCCAACAAAGGGATCTTCAATTTCTTCATCCGTATCTGGATCGAAAGAGCGGATTATACAATTCAGTGAACCAGTATTCTCATTTGAGCTTACAGTAATTCGAGCATCCACCCCTAAATGTTCCAGTGATGCACTTTTTAAAAATTCAGTTGAACCTGGAAGAGCATAAAATGTAGTATCTCCGATGGTCACCGAATTTATTTCCGTTTTGCTTAAATCAAATATATCGGTATCTAAAGTATCAGAAACAATAATGGTATGTGCAGGTGCAGTGGCACTGGACTTGTTTTCAAAATAAATTGTATAATCCAGGAAATCTGTGCTCCCAATATAATTCGATTCACCATATCCTGTTGGTCCATCCTTTTCATTTGGATCGAAAGAGGTAACTTTCCTCATTTCATTATGTTTTTTTATTTTGGCATCACTACATGATTCAGCTGTCATATGATAAGCAAGATTGCTGAATGTTATACCAGCAATTTTCCCAATCCATACTTTGGGATAATGTGCCATTGCACATTCAATAGCAACACCGCTATATGTCGCAACCCAATGTTGAAGAGTCTTCCTTTTAGGTCTAACTCCTCCATATCCATGTACATCAAAAACATTATTAAGGACACTTTGTATGCAACCTACCCAGGGATTGACAACACCAGCGCCTGCATCAATAACCATTTCAAAAACAATTGACATCCAACAAGAAGCTTTAGTCATATCAGCTGGATCAGGAATAAAATCATCTTCAATTAAATTTGTTCCACTTTTATTGTATAGCATGGATTTGACAGTATCGTATGAAGTGTGGTATAAAGGCTTATCCAGCCATGTAATAGTTTTATAGGTTTCACTACTTTTTACTCTCATCGTTATACTTTGAGTTGAATTTGCCGGAATTACAGGTATATATAATGATAATGACCTTGCATTAAATGCCTCACCCAAAAAAGAATCTACTTCATAAAATGGATCATCTTTATAGAATTCCTCGAAACCTTCCTTTTTTTGAATTGGAGCTATTTCAAAATCAATAAATTCAATTTCCATATCTTCGTGATTACTTATAGCAAACCAAAAAGGGACACCTTTAGCAGCAACATTTGCGGTGTTGCCATAGGTTATAG